>NZ_LZML01000146.1:0-81813 GCF_001665695.1 Nocardia sp. 852002-51101_SCH5132738
GTCTGCGGGGGCGCGGCGGGCGGCTCGGGAGCCGGCGGCGGGGTCTTGCCGCCCTGCTGGGGGATGTTCTTCTTGATGGCCTCGGTGCCCTTGTCGATGTGATCGGAGTACTTGCCACCGGTCTTCTCTTTGACGAAGCCACCGGCCTTGTCGACAGCGCCGTGGACCTTCTCCGCGTTCTGCGAGGCCACGTCGCGGCCCTTACCCACCAACCCCTTGAGCGTATCCATCAAACTCATGAAGCCCACTCCTTCACTCGTCGACTGCGTTTCTAGCGCACATCCTCCCACCAGGAGACCTGCGGTGATACCGCATTGGTATCGATCCGCCCGCCGGGAAGCGGCACCGCTACCCGGGTACCCGCTGCACGCGCCGCCGCAACAAGTCTGTGGACCGGCTCGGACCAGCCGTGGAAAGCCAGGTTGAACGTGGCCCAGTGAATCGGCACCAACATGCCGTATTCGGCTTCCCCGACACACACGTCGGCGTGGGCGCGCACCGCCTCCTCGGGGTTCATGTGCACATCGGGCCAATGCACGTCGTAGGCACCGATCGGCAGCAGCGTGAGATCGAACGGACCGTGCGTCGCGCCGATTTCGGCGAACGCCTTCGTGTACCCGCTGTCACCGCCGAAGTAGGCCCGCCGCCGCGGCCCCGCGAACACCCACGACGCCCAGAGCGTGGTGTTGCGGGTGAGGCCGCGCCCGGAGAAGTGCCGCGCCTCGGTGCAGGTTACGGTGAGCTCACCCAGTCCGGGGCGGGTGATGGAAGTGGACGTATTCCAATCCAATTCGATGATGCGGGCCTCCGGCACCTGCCATTTGCGCAGATGGGCGCCGATCCCGATCGGCACCACGAACGGGGCGTCCTGACCGGCCACCAGCGCGCGCACGGTCTCGCGATCCAGGTGGTCGTAGTGATCGTGCGAGATGACCACCGCGTCCAGCGCCGGCAGCGAGGACAGCGGTGCCGGGACCGGATGCAGCCGGGCCGGCCCGATCAGCGGCGACGGCGAGACCCGCTCGCTCCAGACCGGATCGGTGAGGATGCGGTAGCCGTCGACCTCGATCAGGGCGGTGGCGTGGCCGAACCAGGTCACGGCCAGATCTGCCGCCAGCTCCGGATGTTCGGTGCTCGCCAGCGGGATTTCCGCCGGTGGCCGCCCCACATCGCGCCGGGTCAGCGCCGACAGCAGCAGGGATGCGCCGGATCCGGGCGTGATCTGACTGCTGGGTTCGGTGTTGTGGAACTGCCGGTCGCGGTAGCTCGCCGACCGCGTCGCCAGCGGTGCGATGGCGGCCGCGGAAGCCCCCATTTCGGCGGGAATCCGCCATGCCGCGCGGGCCACCCAGCGCAATCCGACCAGCCCGGCCGCGGCCAGGGCCGCTCTGCGGGCGGCCGCGACGATCTCGGTGCCGGCCATCAGCGCCCCACGAACTTCGCCGCGCGCTTCTGTTCCCGCGCCAGCCGCGCCTCCTCGGCGTCGGCGCTGCGCCAGGCGGCCTCCAAGGCGGCGCGCTGCTCGGGGGTGTCCTCGCCGCGGGTGCCGTCGTCGTTGAACACCAGCTTGAGGTGGCGCAGTGAGAGCGGGGCGAGCTGGGCGATCGACTTGGCCCACTCCTGCGCGTCGGCCAGCGTGCCGAGGCGGTTGGCGAAGCCGAAAGTGTATGCGTCGGAAGCGGATACGCTCTCGGCGCCCATCAGCACGGTCCGCGCCGGGCCGCCACCGATCAGCGAGACCAGGCGGCGCACCGTCCAGCGATCCACCGAGATGCCCAGCTTCGCGGCCGGAATGGCGATATAGGAATCCGGACTCATCACCCGCAGGTCGGAGGCCAGCGCCAGCTGCACCCCGGCTCCGAGCGCGCCGCCGTTGATGGCGGAGATCACCGGCACCGGGACCGTTTCGATGGTGTGCAACAGAGCGAGCAGTCCGTCGAGGAAATCCGACGAGTAGACGCCGGACAAATCGGCTCCGGCGCTGAAAATCGGCCCCTGACCGGTCAGCACGATCACCCGCGCGTCGGCCGCCGCGGTCGTGACGGCCTCGCGCAACGCTGCCACCAACTCGTTGTTGAGGGCGTTGCGCCGCTGCGGGCGCTGTAATTCGATGGTGACCACGTCACCATCCCGGCTCACTGCGAGCATCTGACCTCTCCCCATTCGCGCGGTTTCTCTTCCGGGGGCACACCTCACCGCACCCGCCGGTCGGTATCGACTCCACTGTATGCGGCGGACAGTTACCGCAGCGCACCCGACGCGTACTGTGACGGCGGTGACCGCACCCGATTTCGAGATTGTGGTGATCGGCGCCGGCCAGGCCGGACTGTCGGTCGGCTATCACCTGCGGCGGCTCGGATTGACACCGGGAACCGACTTCCTCATCGTCGACCACTCCCCCGGTCCCGGCGGGGCATGGCAATTCCGCTGGCCCTCACTGACTTTGAGCACCGTGAATCGGGTGCACGACCTGCCGGGGATGTCGTTCACCGAAACTCTGCCGCCCGGCTCGGATTCCGTACCAGCCGCGACCGCGGTGCCGCACTATTTCGAGCTGTACGAGAAGCGTTTCGACCTGCGTGTTCGCCGGCCGGTGTCGGTACGGGTGGTATGTGATCGGGCAACCACCGCAACATGTCCGGGGACGTTGGTGGACGGGCTGTTGCACGTCGAGACCGTGGTCGGCGAAAACCTCTCGGCCGCAGAGGTTTCCGTCGTCGCACCGCCCGAGTTACCGGGTGCCGGCGACCGGACCCTCCGGGTGCGCGGAGTGATCAATGCGACCGGCACCTGGGAAAAACCGTTCATTCCGTACTATCCGGGCGCCGAAACCTTCGCCGGACGGCAATTGCACGCTCATGACTACCGCAGCGCGGCGGAGTTCGCCGGTCAGCACGTCGTGGTGGTCGGCGCGGGAATTTCCGCGGTCCAACTGCTGGACGAGATTTCCCGGGTCACCGGCACGACGTGGGTGTCGCGGACGGAGCCGCGCTGGCGGGAGGGGCCGTTCGGTCCCGACGAGGGCCGCCGGGCGGTCGCGATGGTCGAGGACCGGGTGCGTCGCGGCTTACCGCCGCGATCGGTGGTGTCGGTAACCGGGCTGCCGGTCGACGACCGGATTCGCGCCGCCCGTGCGCGCGGCGCGCTGACCTGGCATCCGATGTTCGCCCGCATCGAACCGGACGGCGTGCGCTGGCCCGACGGCAGCTTTCAGGCCGCCGACGTGATCCTCTGGGCCACCGGCTTCCGGAGCGCGCTCGACCACCTGGCGCCGCTGCGGCTGCGCGGACCCGGCGGCGGCATCGCGATGGCGGGCCGGCTCGCTACCCAGGTAGCCGCCGACCCGCGCATCCATTTGATCGGTTACGGGCCGTCGGCCAGCACCATCGGCGCGAATCGGGCAGGGCGCGCCGCAGCGGTCGAGCTCACGAGCTACCTGGGTCTGCGATAGGGGCCCGGCAACGCGTCAGTCGAGCCCCATCGCGAACGTGTCGGGATCGGGGCCGACGCGGCTGCCGGTGTCGAGCGCATTGAGGGTGGTCATCTGCTCGACGTCGAGTTCGAAAGTGAACACATCGAAGTTCTCCCGGATGCGCTCGGGATTCACCGACTTCGGAATGACGATATTGCCCAGCTGCAGGTGCCACCGGATCAGAACCTGGGCGGGCGTGCGGCCGACCTGTTCGGCGAC
The DNA here is from genome assembly GCF_001665695.1 of Nocardia sp. 852002-51101_SCH5132738. NCBI lineage: Bacteria > Bacillati > Actinomycetota > Actinomycetes > Mycobacteriales > Nocardiaceae > Nocardia > Nocardia sp. 852002-51101_SCH5132738. The sequence goes on from NZ_LZML01000146.1 coordinate 3,692, forward strand.
CGCGCCCACGGTGGGATCCTTCAGTTCCGCGCCCTGGCCGAGTGGACTCCACGCCTCGGTGGCGATGCCGTGCTCGGCGTGGAAGGCACGCAGCGTGTTCTGCGCGAGCGCCGGATGCAGCTCCACCTGGTTCACCGCCGGCACCTCACCGGTCTCCCCGATCACTCGTCGCAGGTGTTCCGGCTGGAAATTGGAGACACCGATCGAGCCGATGCGGCCCTGCGTCTTCAGCGACTGGAACGCACGGAACGTGTCCACGTAACGATCCGCGCTCGCGACCGGCCAGTGGATGAGATACAGATCGAGATACTCGAACCCCAGCCGCTCCATACTCGCGTCGAACGCGCGCAGGGTCGAGTCGTACCCCTGGTCGGCATTCCACAGCTTGGTGGTGATGAAGACCTCGTCGCGCGCCAGCCCCGATTCGGCGATCGCCCGCCCCACCTCGGCCTCGTTCCCGTAGGCCGCCGCGGTGTCGATGCTGCGATACCCCGCCTCGAGCGCGGCGGTCACCGTGTCGAAGGTCTGTCCCTCCGGCACCTGGAAAACCCCGAAGCCCAGCCTCGGAATCAGATGGCCGTCGTTGAGAATCACCGACGGTACTGTGCTGCTCTCGCTGCGAAAGGTCACCGTTCCGACCGTAGAAGCGGTTTGCCGAGCCGTCAACGACGCGCACCTGCGTGTTCGGATCCTGTGCGCCTACCAGGCGGAACCTCGGACCTCAGCGCTCGGTTGCCCGTCCGAGGTGGAGGTCGATCTCGTACGCGACGCGCACTCGTAGCCGATCGTGGTGGATGCCGGTGTGCGCGTACTGCGGTCGCGTTCCTCGCAATCGGGGGGACGGGTGGACCCGCACGACGAGGCGGCCGGAGCACGGAACCGCACACTCACCCGGGAACGCCCAGCCGACGGTAGCGGCGGCGGCGAAGGGCGCGCAGATCGGCTGTCGGTCGGGTCCGGAGGCTCGCCAGTTCCCCGGCGACGGCGGCGACCATGCGGCGGGAGAAGTCGATCGGTTCGTGGGCTGCGTCGGGGCACTCCGGGACGATGCGGTCGACGACGCCGTCGGTGCGCAGGTCGGCCGCGCCGACTCGTTGGGCGGCGGCCAGCTCCGGCGCATGGTTCGTATCGCGAAAGACGATGGCGCTGGCGCCTTCCGGCGGGAGTGGCGCCAGCCAGGCGTGCGTCGCGGCGAGGACACGGTCGGCGGGCAGGAGGGCCAATGCCCCTCCGCCGGTGCCCTGGCCCAGCAGTACCGACACGGTCGGCGTGTCCAGGGTGACCAAATCCGCTAGGCAGCGGGCGATTTCGGGCGCGAGGCCACGCTCCTCGGCCTCCTGGGACAGCGCGGCACCCGCGGTATCGATGACCAGGACCAGCGGGAGGCGGAGTTCGGCGGCCAGGTGCATACTGCGGCGGGCCTCGCGCAGTGCGGCCGGGCCCATGGTGTTCTCGCCGGTCTGGCCGGCCCGGTCGTGGCCGAAGATCACGCACGGTTCGCCGCGCAGCCGGGCCAGGGCGTGCACGACGGTGCGGTCGGATTCGCCTTGGCCGGTGCCGCTCAACGGCACCCGATCGGTCGCCTGCCGCAACAGCTCCCGGATGCCGGGACGCCGCGGGTCGCGGGAGATCAGCACCGACTCCCAGGCCGACGAAGTGGTTATGTCGGCGTCCGGTGAATCAGCGGTATCGGCCGAACCTCCGGCAATGCCGCCGTCGCCGGGCTGCACCACCGGCAAATCCCGCGTTGACGAAGCAATGGATAGCGAATCAGACTGTCCCGCAACCGAAGTCGTCACATTCAACACCCGGTGCGCGATCCGGCGGAAGAACCGGACCGGCACGACCCCGTCGATGACCCCGTTGCGATACAGATTCTCGGCGGTCTGCACGCCTTCCGGAAACGGCCGGTCGTACAGGGCCTCGTAGACCCGGGGTCCCAGGAATCCGATCAGTGCCCCGGGTTCGGCGAAGGTCATGTGCCCCAGCGAACCCCAGGACGCGAATACGCCGCCCATCGTGGGATTGCGCAGATACACCAGATAGGGGTGGCCGGCCGATTTGTGGGCGGCCACCGCGCCGGCGATCTTCACCATCTGTACGAAGGCGACCGTGCCCTCCTGCATCCGCGTTCCGCCGGAGGTGGGCGAGGCGAGCAGGGGCAGCCCCAGCTCGGTGGCGCGTTCGACGGCGGTGACGATGCGCTCGGCGGCCGCCACGCCGATCGATCCGGCCAGAAAGCCGAATTCACACGCGATCACCGCGACGCGCCGCCCGCGCAACCGTCCCTCACCGGTCAGCACCGATTCGTCGGTGCCGCTGCGTTCGACCGCGGCGGTCAGTTCCGCGCGATACGCCGACGACGTGGCGACCTCGATCGGTTCTCGATCCCAGCTGCGATACGAACCGGGATCGAGCACACCGTCGAAAAACTCACGCGCCGAGATCTTCACGCTCCGAGCGTAACCGCGCCGGACCGGGCGATCGGCGGTCGTGGTGCCGCCGCGCGCCGACGCGGCCGCGTCGTGCGGCCGGTCGTCGGCGTATCAGTAACCCTGAACCACTTTGCGCAGCGCGTACTCGGTGACCGAGACCAGCGCCTGCTTCACCGGCTCGCGGCGGCGCGCGTCGATCGACATGATCGGCACGTCCGCCGGGACGGCCAGCGCCTGGCGGATGTCCTCCAGGGGGTACCGCGGTGCGTCGTCGAACTCGTTGATGGCCACCAGGAACGGCAGCCCACGAGCCTCGAAGTAGTCGACGGCGGCGAAGGAATCCTCCAGCCGTCTGGTGTCGATCAGCACTACCGCCCCGATGGCGCCGCGAATCAGGTCGTCCCACATGAACCAGAAGCGGTACTGGCCGGGTGTGCCGAACAGATAAAGCACCAAATCGTCGGCGAGGCTGATCCTGCCGAAGTCCATGGCCACCGTGGTGGTGGCCTTCGTCGGCACGGCGGTCAGGCTGTCAACACCCACACTGGCGTTGGTCACCAAGGCCTCGGTGCGCAGCGGAACGATCTCCGATACAGCACCGACCAAGGTCGTCTTACCCACACCGAAGCCACCGGCCACCACGATCTTCGCGGAGGTCGGCTTGGCGTTGCGGGTATCGACCTGGGCCGTCGAATCAAATACGCCGGAGTCCACTGAGAACCCTTTCGATCAGCTCGCGACGTTCATCGTCGCTCGAATCGTCTTTCAAAGTCGCCGAAACTCGAACATGTCCCGCCTCGATGAGGTCGGCGACGAGCACTCGAGCCACCCCGATCGGAATACCCAGTCGGGCAGCCAGTTCCGCGACAGATGGCGATTCTCTGCACAACTCCACGATTGACGTCTCGATGTTGGTCAGTTCGAACTGCCGCTCCAGGGCGACCGGATGCGATGCGACGAGCGCCTCCAATGCCAACTCCACCGTCGGCCGCGTACGACCGGCGGTCAGCGAGTACGGACGGACGAGGCTGGGCTCGGCGCTCCCCACGTGCTGGTTGTCTATGTCCATCCCACCATCAGGAACCCATCGTGACGCGAGGTGTGGCCTGGACTGTCTGGCCCACCCGCTCGACCAGCAGAGCCATCTCGTAGCCCACCTGGCCGATATCGCAGGACGTGTTCGTCAGCACGGCCAGATAGGACCCGTCACCGACTGCCATGAGCAGTAGGTAACCGTGTTCCATCTCGACCACGGACTGCAGTACCGTGCCGCCTTCGAACAGGTTCGAAACGCCGACAGAGAGGCTGGCCAAACCTGCGGTCACGGCGGACAGCTGTTCGGCTCGGTCGACGGGCAATTGAGCGCTCGCGGCCATCAACAGGCCGTCCGCCGAAACCAGCACGGCATGAGCGACGCCCGGGACCTCGTTGGCGAAGTTCGAAACCAGCCAATCCAGCTGACGGTTCGTACCACCTAGATCGGGGTTCATCGGTCTCCTTTATCTCCGGTTAGGTTCATTGCTCCCATTGCGCGGCCATCCCGGACGCCCTGCTGGTGACGACTCAGACTTGACCTGATCGACTCTGGGTCGCGGCTCGGCGCCCGGTCGGCGCGCCCGATGACACCACCGGGTACCAGCCGATTGCCGGGATCACGCTGCGGCAATCCGGCTGCCGTCCGCTTCTCCGACGAGGTTTCCACCGCTCGTCGGGCAGCCTGCCAACCTTCGTCACCTGGGGATTCGAAGGAGGCGGCGACTTGGGACCGGTCCGGGTTGGGGTCCGCGAGCCACGCCGACATCATCTCGGCGAAGATCGGACTTCCCCCTTCCGACGGACCGGGGTCGGCTGCGGGTTGCAGCCGGGTCTGGAAGAACGATGCCGTCTTCTGCGGATTCGACCGGTAGCTGTGGCGGCCGCGTTCGCGACCTTCACCGGATTCCGCATTCGCGTCCGCGGCGGAGCTGTCCCGCTGCGGCGCATGACGTCCGGGCAGGCTCAGGCCCGGGGTGGGTTCCGGCCGCGGCGGCAGACCGGCGCCCGGCTGCCGCTGTGGCAGGCCGCCCGCGGCCGGGGCACGCTGCGGCAGACCCTCATTCGACTCTCGTTGCGGCAGGCCGGTACCGGCATCGCGCTGGGGCAGACCGCCGATGCCCTCGCGCTGCGGCAGACCGCCACCGCGCTGCGGCAGACCACTGCCCGAATCCCGTTGCGGGAGGCCACTACCCGCGTCCCGCTGCGGCAGACCGGCGCCGGCGTCCCGCTGCGGGAGCCCGCTGCCGCCATCGCGCTGCAGACCGGTGGGCGCACCCTCGCGCGACGGCGCGCCGTTGGAACCCGGAGTCCGCTGCGGCAGGCCTCCGGCACCGCGCTGCGGCGGCTCGCCGTTGGACGATTCCCGCTGCGGCAGACCACCGTTCGCGGACTCCCGCTGCGGCAGGCCACCCTCGCGCGACGGGGCACCGTTGGTGCCCGGCGTCCGCTGCGGCAGGCCGTTGGCGCCGAGTTCCCGCGCCGGCAGGCTTGCCGCGGGCCGGTCCTCACCGGCAGGCCCACGCTGCGGCAGGCCGGACCCGCCGCGCTGCGGCAGACCACCCTCCCGCTGCGGCAGGCTCGAGCCCGAATCACGCTGCGGCAGACCACCTTCGCGCGGCGGCAGGCCGTTACCGCCGCCCGGCGGCCGCTGCGGCAGTCCGGTGGGACGGCCCGGTCGCGGCGGCTGACCCGCCGCACCCGGCTGACGCTTGAGCATATTGGCGGCCAGCCCCGAGGTCGGCTGCGCCGGAGCGGCGCCGCCACGCTGGGGCAGATTCGCGTTCGGCTGCGCCTTGGGCGACTGCGGTCCGTTGACACCCGGCTCACGCTGCGGCAAGCCCGTGCCCGGCTCGGCATCGGCGAGCGGATGACGCGCGGTCGGCCCGTTGGCGCCCGGCTGCCGCTGCGGCAGCCCGCCCGGAGCCGCACCGCCCGGCTGGCGCTGCGGGAGTCCACCCGCGGCCGAACCGTTCGCCGCGGCGGCGGCGCCGTTGGTGCGCACGGTGCGATCGTCTCCGGCATCCGCGGCCGGCGTGATCGGGATCGGCCCGCTCACTCCCGGGTCCACGGTGACCATCATGTTGCCGCTCGGAGTGCGGGTGACGCCGCGCATCTGCATCGACGACGCCGCCGACGGCCGCTGGGTCGGCACCGACATCTGCTCACCGGACTGGTCCGGCAGCGAGACCGTTCCACCCGAGGGCGCCACGATGATCGCCTTGGGCACATGCACGGTGACGGTGACGCCCGGGTCGCGGGCGGTGTCGAAGGTCGGGCGCAGGCGCACGTTGAGGCCGTGCCGCTCGGCCAGCCGGCCGACGACGAACAGACCCATGTGGCGTGCGGTGTCCGCACCGACCTCGGCGGTCGTCTCCAGGCGCCGGTTGATCGATGCCATCTCGGCGGGCGGCATACCGATACCGCGGTCGGCGACCTCGATCAGCAGACCCTGATCGTGGGCTTGGGCGAAGGTGAACTTGACGTCGGTCTCCGGCGGCGAGGCGCGTAGCGCGTTGTCGAGCAGCTCGGCGAACAGGTGCGCCAGGTCGGAGGCGGCCGGTTCGGTGATGGCGCCGCGCGGGGTGGCGCCCAGCTTCACGCGCTCGTAGTCCTCGACCTCGGAGATCGCGGCACGCAGCACGTCGGCGATCTCGACCGGCGCGGACTTGCTGCGCCGCTGCCGGGTACCGGCCAGAATCAGCAGGTTGTCGCCGTTTCGGCGCATACGGGCGGCGAGGTGGTCGAGCCGGAAGAGGTTCTCCAGCAGGCGCGGGTCCTTCTCGTCGTACTCCATCGCCTCGATCAGCGAGAGCTGATGGTCGACCAGCGACTTCGACCGCCGCGCCAGGGTCTCGAACATATCGTTGACCTGGGTACGCATGGACGCCTGGTCGGCCGCCAGGCGCAGGGCCTGACCGTGGATGTCGTCGACCGCGCGAGCGAGCTGGCCGACCTCTTCCTCGGTGTGCACCGGCATCGGCTCGAGCGGCACATCCTCGGGGCTGGCGCCGTCACGCAGGCGCGAGACCTCGTAACCGAGATCGTGTTCGGCGACGCGCAGCGCGGCCAGGCGCAGCTTGCGCAGCGGCACGATCATGGCCCGCGCGACCAGCACGGCGAAGATCAGCGCGGCCAGGATCGTCAGGACGACGATGACCGCGTACTGGATCGCGCCGGCCCGGGCGTTACCGGCCAGGTCGTTCACTCGGGACGTGATGTCCTGAGTCGAGGAACCGACGATCTTGGTGTAACCGTTCAGGCTGTCGACCAGCGACTGCTTGATATCCATCAGCGGCAGCTGACCGACGTCGACGTTCGGGCCGCTGGTCATGGCGATCCGGTTCTGCAACAAGCCGTTCAGCTCGGCGATCGTCGGATCGTTCTCGGGCAGACGCTTGGCCAGCAGGTCCAGCATGTACTTCTCGGTGTTGCCCGCGACCTGGAAGTCGTGCAGGCCGCCCTTGGCGTCACCGGTCAGGGTCTTGGCCGAGGCCGCGATCTCCTGGACCATCACCGCGCGGGTGTTCAGCGAGTCGACCAGGCGCAGCTTCGCCGCGTCGACGCCCGGGTCGGAGATGGTCGAGACGATCTCCTCGACCGTGCGGACGCTGTTCTGGCGGATCGCCTCTTCCTGGGCGATCGCGTCGGCGAGGACCGGCGAGGGCTTGGTGCCCTGATCGCGCACCGCCTGGGCGCCCCTGATCATCTGCTCGATCGCATCGCGCGCACCCGGAACACCGTCCAGCTTGGCCGTGGCCTTCTGCGCGGTCTGGATGGCGCCGTCCAGTCGTGTCAGGTCCGCGTCCTGAACCAGCGACTGTGTCGGGCTGATCGCGGCCATCTGGCCACCGGCGACGGTGGCCGCGGCACCACTCAGGCCGGTGACGGCCGGAATCGCCTCGACGTGCTCGACCGCCTGATCCAGGTGGCTCGAGTCACTGAACTCGGACGCGATCCTGGAAGCACCGAGCACCACCGCGACGAGCAGCGGCACGGCCAGCACGGCCGTAACCTTCCAGCGCAGGTCCCAGTTGCCGAGCGCCCAGCGCTTCCCAACGGGCCTAGCGGCGTCACGCATCTCCAACTCACTTTCCAAACTGGCCCCAGCCACGCGCCATCGGCGAGCCTCCACGATCGCACGCGCGGCTCGATAAGCAGAACGGGCCGGGAACTGCGGCTGGCCGAGAAATTGCGTCCATGACGGCCGAAATAGGTGACATGCGATTCTAACGGATCAATAACTTCTTGTGTGACCTCTTGGCAACCACCAGCCGTTGACCTGGCTGTTCCAGCCAAAATCAAAGGTCGCGGCGGCCGCCCGGACGTCGCGTGAAGTCTGCCACAATCAGGCTGATCTATCGAGGCGGGCATCGATGCGAGGCAGGGAGTCATACGGTTGAACGCGAAGCAGGAGTACCGGCCCACCTACCAGACCAGCCTGGTCGACCCGTCGGACTTCTGGCGCAGCGCGGCCGAGGCGATCAGCTGGGACGTTGCGCCCGAACAGATTCTCGACACCACGGCACGACCGACGGCTCGGTGGTTTCCCGATGCTCGCCTCAACACCTCCTACAACGCCCTCGATCGGCATGTGCGCGATCTCACAGCGGAACCCGCCTCGACGGACGACGATACCGATACCGCCGCCGAAACGGGCATTTCCGAAAAAACGGGCGGTCGCGCGAACCAGCCCGCATTAATATATGACTCCGCTATGACGGGCGCCACAGCCGTCTATACCTATGCCGAGTTGCTGGCGGAGGTCGCCCGGTTCGCCGGCGCCATGCTCCGGCTCGGGGTGCGCACCGGCGATCGAGTCGTGATCTACATGCCGATGATCCCCGAGGCCGTGATCGCGATGTTGGCCTGCGCGCGGATCGGCGCCGTGCATTCGGTGGTCTTCGGCGGATTCGCCGCCCATGAACTGGCCGCGCGCATCGACGACGCCGAACCCGTTCTGATCGTCACCGCCTCCGGCGGCCTGGAACCGAACAAGCGGATCGAATACCCGCCGATCGTGCTGCAGGCGCTCGACCAGGTGCAGACCACCGCGCCCCGGAACGTGGTCGTGAAGCAGCGCGAGGGCTTTGCGACCATCCGGTTCGCCGCCCCGCAGCCGGCCACCGACACCCTGCCCGATTCCACCGCCACCGTCGCGGCCCGCTGGCTGGACTGGGAGGACATGGTCCGCGACGCGGAACCGGCCGATCCGGTGCCGGTGGCCGCGACCGATCCGCTGTACATCCTCTACACCTCCGGCACCACCGGAAAACCCAAGGGCGTGGTGCGCGACAACGGTGGCCACGCGGTGGCGCTGGCCTGGTCGATGCGCAACATCTACGACGTCTCCCCCGGTCAGGTGATGTTGACCACCTCCGATATCGGCTGGGTGGTCGGCCATTCCTATATCGTCTACGCCCCGCTGCTGGTCGGCGCGACGACCGTCCTGTTCGAAGGCAAACCGATCGGCACGCCGGACTCCGGCACCTACTGGCGGCTGGTCGAGCAGTACGGGGTGCACGTGATGTTCACCGCCCCCACCGCACTGCGCGCGATCCGCCGCGCCGATCCCGAGGCCGCGCTCGCCCGCCGCCACGATCTGTCCTCGCTGCGCGCGCTGTTCTGCGCCGGCGAACGGCTCGACCCCGCCACCTACGAGTGGACCCGGGAGACGGTGCTGGCCGATCTGCCCGACTGCCCGGTCGTGGACCACTGGTGGCAGACCGAAACCGGCTGGCCGGTGTGCGCGAACCCGCTCGGTTTGCAGGAGCTGCCGATCAAACCCGGCTCGGCCTCGGTTCCGGTGCCCGGCTATCGGCTGCGCGTCCTCGACTACGAAGGCGATGCCGTGGCGACGGGCGCGGAGGGCAACATCGTGATCGGCCTGCCGCTGCCGCCCGGCTCACTGACCGGCCTGTGGCGCGACGACGAGCGCTTCGCCCGCTCCTATCTCTCGGCCTACCCCGGGCACTACCTCACCGGCGACTCCGGCTATTTCGACGAGGACGGTTATCTGTACGTGCTCGGCCGCAGCGACGATGTGATCAATATGGCCGGGCATCGGCTCTCGGCCGGCGGCATCGAGGGCGCGATCTCGGGACATTCGGCGGTCGCGGAAACCGCGGTGATCGGCGTGCCCGACGAACTGAAGGGTCAGCTTCCGATCGCCTACGTGGTGCTCAAGAACGGGGTCGACATCGAGCTGGCGCAGTTGCGCGCCGAGATCATCGCCCGCGTCCGGGAGCAGATCGGCGCGATTGCGACGCTGCACGATGTGACAGTGGTACGGGCCTTGCCCAAGACCCGATCCGGGAAGATCCTGCGCCGCACCATCCGCCAGATCGCCTCCGGCGAGAACTGGGAGATGCCGGCCACCATCGAGGATCCGGCGGTGCTGATCGCGCTGGAGGATCAGCTGCTCGCCGGGACCGATCCGACCGCCGACACGGCGGCCGAGAACACAACCGATCCGGCGGCGACCACGAACGGCTCGAGTATCGGTTCCTGATCGGGCCACCCGGACCGGGGCGCGCGGTCCGAGCAGCCGGTTCAGAGTCTTCTCAGAATCGGTTCACCTGCGCCCCAGACTCCGGCGATACCGTGCCGGACACGTACGTGCCGACGCACAGGGAGAGAGAATCATGCGCATTCGCGGATTTGCCGCAACCACCCTCACCGCTGCGGGCCTGGCCGCCGGGGCCGCCCTGCTGGTCCCCGCCACCGCATCGGCGGGCCCGACCGAACTGGTTGCGCCGCTGCTGAATTCGACCTGCAGCTTCGCCCAGGTCGACGCCGCGTTGCACGACAAGGCGCCGCAGCTGGCCTCGATCCTGGACAACAACCCGGACCAGAAGGCCGAGCTGAAGGCCAAATTCGATCAGCCGGTGGAACAGCGCCGCGCCGAATTCCAGCAGTACCTGGCTCAGCACCCGGACGAGGCACAGCGCGCCCAGCAGGACCCGCGGGCCGCCGGCCTGAGCTCGACGATCCAGGAAGTCGCCGATTCCTGCCACAACTACTGATCCGGCCACCGGATCGGCAACTCGCGCGAGCCTCGGGCCACCCCCGGGGCCGCGCGGTCAAATTACACTGCACACCGTGGCGAGCAGCGAGAATCCGACGGTGCTGGTGGTCGACGACGACGAGGATGTGCTGTCCTCGGTGGAACGCGGCTTGCGACTGTCCGGATTCCGGGTGGTCATCGCCCGCGACGGGGCCGCGGCGTTGCGCAGCGTGGCCGAACAGGCGCCCGACGCGATCGTCCTCGATATGAACATGCCGGTGCTCGACGGCGCCGGCGTGGTGACCGCGCTGCGGGCGATGGGCAACGAAGTGCCGATCTGTGTGCTCTCGGCACGCAGTTCGGTCGGCGATCGGATCGCCGGACTGGAATCCGGGGCGGACGACTATCTCGTGAAACCGTTCGTCCTCGCCGAATTGGTGGCGCGGATCCGGGCGCTGCTGCGCCGGCGCACCGATACCGCACCCGCCGCGGCGCCGGGCTCGATCACCGTGGGTCCCTTGGAAATCGATGTGGCCGGTTATCGCGCCCTGCTGCACGGTAACGAAATCGAGCTCACCAAAAGGGAATTCGAACTGCTGTCCACGCTGGCCCGCAATGCCGGAGTGGTGTTGAGCCGGGAACGACTGCTGGAGCTGGTGTGGGGTTACGACTTCGCCGCCGACACCAATGTGGTGGACGTCTTCGTCGGCTATCTGCGCCGCAAACTGGAGGCCGACGGCACGCCCCGGCTGCTGCACACCATTCGCGGCGTCGGCTTCGTACTGCGGATGCCGAAATGACCGGCGCCCACGCCGAATCGATCCGTGCCGGTGCGGGATGACCGGACCGCAACGGCGACGCTTCGGGCTGCGTCACTCCTATTCGCTGCGCACCAGGGTCGCCGGGGCGGCGGCATTGGGCGCGATCATCATCACCGCGGTCTTGAGCTGGGTGTCGGTGGTGGCACTGGGCCGCAACAATCTCGCCCAGGCCGACCAGGAACTGGCCATCGCCTCGCGCATCGTGCTGATGCAGCCGCTCATCGCGGTCGGGGTGCTGTCGCTGGTGACCCCGAACAAGGATATTGCGGTGACGGTCCGCGACCACGGTGAGATCATCGCCTCCACCAGCGTGCGTCTGCCGGCCGAGGACCCGGGTTCGCATACGGTCACGATGGAGGGCACCCCTTTCCGGGTGCTGACCACGACCGAGAATCAGCCCGAGGGGCGGACCGTATCGATCGCGATCCCGCTGACCGACGCCTATCACACCATGTCCGAGCAGCGGCGCTGGGTGCTGTTCGCGGCCGGCCTGGCGGTGGCCGCGGCGGCCGGGCTGGGCTGGGTGTTCGGTGGCGGCGCGGTGCGCCCGATCCGGGATCTCACCCGGCAGGTCAGTGCGCGCAGTGGCACCAGCACGGCCGAGGTCCGGGTGGACGGATCCGGGGTCTTCGAGGCCGAAAAGCTTTCCGAGGCAGTGAATTCGCTGTTGGAGCGGGTGCAGTCCGCCCAGGCCGAAACCGCCGCGGCACTCGAGACGGCCCGCGATTTCGCCGCCGTCTCCGCGCACGAACTGCGCACCCCGCTCACCGCGATGCGCACCGACCTCGAGGTGCTGCGCACCCTGGACCTCGACGAGCAGCAGCGCGCGGAGATCCTCGACGACCTCCAGCGCAGTCAGGGCCGGGTGGAGGCCACGCTGGCCGCGCTGGAACGGCTGGCCGCGGGCGAGCTGACCGACGAGCGCGACCATGTCGAAACCGATGTCGGTGATCTGGTCGACCACGCCGCCCACGACGCGATGCGCCACTTCCCGGAACTCACCGTCCGCATCGAGACCGATCCCGAACTCGTCACCCGTGGCCTGCCGACCGGACTGCGCTTGGCCGTCGACAACGCGCTCACGAATTCCGCCCGTCACGGCGGCGCGACGCAGGCGCTGGTATCCGCCCATCGCCGCCCCGACGGCTGGATCGTGATCTCGGTCGACGACAACGGTGCGGGCATCCCGGCCGAGGAACGGCGCAGTGTCTTCGACCGCTTCATTCGCGGCGCCAACGCCACCAAGGGCGGCTCCGGCCTGGGCCTGGCACTGGTCGCGCAGCAGGCCCAATTGCACGGCGGCCGAGCCTATTTCGACGACGGCACCCTGGGCGGCGTACGCCTGGTGCTGGAATTGCCGGCCCGTCCGATGCGGGCGGCGCCACCGCCGCAGAACTGAATCGTCCGCGATCCCTCACAGAACCCTCAGATATCCGCCAGTACTTGCGCATTCACCGCCGCTACCGTCGAACGGCGTGGCAGGTAGACGTTTTCGCTGGACAGTGCTCGGTGTGGTGACCCTGGTGGTCGCCGGTGCGGTGACGGGTGGGGTGATCGCCGCCACCCACGGTGGCGCCGCGCCGACCGATATCGCGATCGTCAACGCGGATACCGGTCCCGCCGGGGCCCGCATCGTCAAGGCACTCCAAGCCGAGAGCGACACCTGGACCGTGGCCGAACCCGGCGCGCGCACCGCCGACCACGCCGCGGTGATCACCCTGCCCGCCGACCTCAGTGCGTCGCTGGGCACCCTCGCCACGGCGCAGCCGCATCGGGCGCAGCTGACCGTGGCCGCCGACGAGCACGCGGACACCGCCGCGGTCGACGATGCGGTCGCGGCGGTGACGCGGCGAATCGCGGCCGCGGGCGTGGATCAAACCCTGGCCGCGGTCGCGAACGCGCGCGGTTCGATGCAGCAGGCCGCCTTCACCTCTCAGCTGCTCGACGCGGGCGTGCGGACGGCCTCCGACGCCGCCGGACAGTTCACCGGCGGCGCCCAGCAGATGCTGGGCTTCCTGGATTCCGCGAAATCCGGTGCGGCCACGCTGACTTCGCAGCTCGGCCAGGTACACGACACCCTGGGTCAGGCGACGAATCAGGCCGAGAACATGGCCGGCGCCTTCGATGCCACCGGGCTGACCATCGGGCAGATCAGCTCCGGTGCGAAGGCGATGAGCGGCGGACTCGACCAGGTGCTGCCGCTGCTGCGCGCGCTGCCGTTCGCGGCGGATCCCCAGGTCACCGACATCGTCGGAAAGCTGGAGGCGCTGCGCTCGATCGCCGGCCAGACCGATACCCAGCTGGCGGGCGTGGCCCGGCTGACCGGTAGCAGTACCGATCCGAACACCGGTCTCGGCACCATCCTGCGCGATGCCGCGAACCGGCTGACCTCCGCCGCCGCCCAGCTGGACCAAGGCGCCGCCCTGGCCGGACAGATTCCGCAGCTCGCCGATCAGGCGACCGCGCAACTGCAGGGTGCGCTGCAGGCGGTGACCGGCGGGGTCACCCAGATGCAGCAGATATCGACGAATCTGACCGATCAAACCGGCAAGGCCCTCACCGCGTTACCGGCGCACAGCACATCCCAGCAGTCCGTCCTGGCGACGAATCTGTCCGATCCGGTCGAGATCGTCCGGCAGTGATCGGCGTACTACTCGACGACGTTCAGCAGATCGATGACGAAGATCAGCGTCTTGCCCGACAGCGGGTGGCCCGAGCCCTCGGGACCGTAGGCCAGCTCCGGCGGGATGGTCAGCTGGCGGCGGCCGCCGACCTTCATCCCCGGAATACCTTCCTGCCAGCCCTGGATCAGGCCGCGCAGCGGGAAGGTGATGGATTCGCCACGGTTCCAGGACGAATCGAATTCCTCGCCGGTGTCGTAGGTGACGCCCACGTAGTGCACCTCGACGGTGCCGCCGGGTACGGCCTCGGCGCCCTCGCCCTCGACCAGATCGTGCACTTCCAGCGTGGTGGGCGCGGGGCCTTCCTGGAACTCGACTTCCGGCTTGGTCATGCGTCCTCTTCCGTTGCGATGGATAAATCGTTCTGCGGCTAAACCAATAAAGAGTTCACCATAGCGTTGCTTGCCAAACCGTGTTCCACACGACAGTTGGATCGGCCGAATTCGGAGCCAGGGTGCAGGATAGGTTGCCGTGGCCCACGTGATCGATATCGTCGACCCCGGCGACCCTCGGGTCGCCGACTTCCGCGACCTCAACTCGGCCGACCGGCGTCCCGACCTCCCGGGCGGAAAAGGCCTGGTCGTGGCCGAGGGCGTGGTGGTCGTCCAGCGCATGCTGGCCTCGCGTTTCCAGCCGTTCGCCCTGCTCGGGGTGGGCCGCCGCTTCGATCAGCTCGCCCCCGACCTCGCCGGTGTGGACATCCCTTACTACCGCGTCGGCGCCGAGGTGATGGCCGAAATCGTCGGATTTCATCTCAATCGCGGCGTACTTGCCGCCGCCTACCGTCCGCCGGAATTGCTGCCCGAGGAGATCTTGCGGACCGCGCGCACGGTCGCGGTGCTCGAGGGCGTCAACGATCACGAGAACATCGGCTCGATCTTCCGCAATGCGGCCGGACTCGGCGCCGACGCGGTGTTGTTCGGCGACCGCTGCGCCGATCCGCTGTATCGGCGCGCGGTGCGGGTGTCGATGGGCCACGTGCTGCGGGTGCCCTTCGCCTCGCTGCCGACCTGGCCCGACGGCCTGCACACCTTGCGCGAGCTGGGTTTTCGGATCATCGCGCTGACGCCGAATCCCGAGGCGGTGAATCTGGCGACCGCGATGACCGGCGACCGGGTGGCACTGCTGCTCGGCGCCGAAGGCCCCGGCCTGACCGAGGCGGCGATGCGCGCCACCGATATCCGCGCTCGGATTCCGATGACCCCCGGCACGGATTCGCTCAATGTCGCGACCGCGGCCGCGATGGCCTTCTACGAAAGGGTGCGGACATCGTGAATCGACCGCTCGGCCGCCCGGACAGCGAACCCACGCCGTGGGCGGCGGGGATCGCGGTGTCGGTCTTCGTCGCCGCGCTGACCGCCGCCGGGGTGTATTCGTTCGGTGTCGCACTGGCACATGTTCATTGGACGCTCGCGGTGGCGGTGAACGTGATCGCCGTCGCCGGTACCGCACCGACCGCGTGGCGCTGGCGCTACACCCCGGTCACCCGCTGGGTGCTCGCCGGACTCGGCGCCGGGGTACTGATCGGCTGGGTCGTTCTACTGATCGATGCCGCGTCCTGACGCCTCGCGTCCTGAAGCCTCGACGGATTTCGCGATCACAACACGCGGTCGCGGCCACGCAACCAGCCGAACCAGCGCTTACTCGCCGGAATCGTCACCGACGTCGCCCGCGTCGCCGGTGCGGGCGCCTGCCCCGCGGGGTAGAGGCTGAAGCCACACACCTCGATCCGGTCCGGATGCAGGGCCTCGTCGGAAGACCCCGCCCGATAACGGAATCCGAGCCACTCCTCGTTCGCGGCGTCGGCGAATTCCGGCGGGTCGAACGGAAGGATCTGGGGATCGGGAAAATCACCGGGCCGCAGCCGGACCGGATGGTCGCCGGCCCAGTACGACCGCTCCCACACCAGCGGCAGCCCTTCGTCCTCGACGATGTTCACCCGCGTGGCGCTGAAGGCGCGACGGAATTCCCCGCGCTCCCAATGCGCGAACGCACCCCAGCCCAGTGGGACGTCGTAGGACACCAGGTAGGTGTGCTCGGAGGCCAGCGGCCGGATCAGCAGTTCCGGCAGCCGGGTCGGATGGCTGCGCGCCGCCTGGACGGTGCAGACCACGGTGACCCCCGGATAGCAGCCGATGTACATCGAGCCGGGATCCGGCCCGGCCCAGACCTTCAGGGTGCCGGAGGCGGCGGGCACCACATCGTGGCCGGGATTGAGCTGTTTGGCCAGGGCGAGGGCGGCCTCCGGATCGGGATCGGGGTGTGAGCGCAGGACCGCCGCCGGGTCGGGGTCGTCGACGTACCAGATCGACGAGGCTGTGGATGGCACCTGCGACACCTCCCGAGCTCGGACGGGTAAGCGTGGTTACTCCCGAGCAAACACCGGAGCCGAAGCACATCCGCCGCCGCGGCCTGCTCGCTGCGCGCTCGACGAAATCGGGCGCATACGAAAAATCTACTCCCCCAACAGCGGAAACATCGGCGCTTCTGACTTCTGCCGCGCGTGTCAACCCCCGTTTCACACATTCCGGCGGCGACACGCCCGAACGAGGGTAAGCAGCGAACCGGCAGACGAACTTCGCGGCGGAGACCGGTGGCCTCCGCCGCGAATTCGACGTGGTTGCCCGGGATTCGGTGCCCGGCCGCGGATTCGGCGCCCGGAGGGCTCAGTGCCCGGAGCTACGGACGCCGAGCAGCACATCCTCCCAGGACGGCATCGGCGCCTTACCCCGCTTGGCCCGGGCCTGCTTCTGCGCGGCGGGCTTGGCGGCTTCCGGCTTGGCGCTCGCTGCCGCAGGGGTGGACTTCGCCGCCGGAGCCGGCGCCGGCGCCGGCTCCGCGGGGGCGGCAGGCTCCGGATCCGCGGTGGGAGCGGCGGGTTCGGACGGCTCGGCCGGGGCGGTCGGTGCGGCGGCGGCCGGTGCCGCCGGCAGCGCCGGGGTGGTGGCCGCGGGCGTCGTGCTCGACGGATTCGCCGCCACGGTGCTCTTGGCACTGACCGGAACCGCGGTGCCGCCCACGGCGGCCCGCTGTTCGAAGTACTCGTCGAGACCGGCCTGGCCGGTCTCGGCCACCGCGGTGGTCTGGACGGGCCCGGCCGGCACCGGTTCCACCACCGGCGCGGGCTCGGGGGTCGGCTCCGGCAGGATGGTGGCCAGGCCGCGCAGGGCGCGACCGAAATCGGGATCGATCAGGTCCGAGGCCGGATCGTCGAGTGGCACCACCGAGCCGCCGTGCGCGTCCGGCTGGTAACGCCAGTGCGCGGCGATCACCGAACGGCCCGCCTGCCACTGCAATTGGGCGACCCAGTAGTTCTTCTCGTCCTTCCAGGCGTCCCATTCCGCGATATCGATGTTGTGCCCACGCTCGGCGAAGGCGGCCGAGACGATCTCGATCAGCGTCTCCACCGCCGGACCGTCCTTGCGCACCGGATGCGCCTTCTGCGCCAGCTCTGCCGCGCGCGCACGCTCGAGCAGCACGGGGTAGGCGAAACGCTCCACCCGGCTGGCCGGCATGCCGGACTCCTCGGTGACCTGCTCCACCGACGCACCGGCACGGATCCGAGCCTGGATATCGCGAGGACGCATGGTCGCCTCCGTTTCGATCTCGATCTGGCCGAATCGGGCAAGGTCTCCACGCGCGGCGGCACGCAGCTTCTCGTCGGCGGCGAGCCGGTACTTCTGCCCGGTCTCGGCATCGACGCACACGATGTGCGCGGAATCGGGCGTCAATCCGATCACTCGAAGTTCACGCACCGTTACCTCCTTATCGCTGCGTCGATCACAGCTGCGCCGAGCACCAACTAGCTCGCGACACCGCCCACGTTCTGGAACAGTAGTGCACTTCTGAGATTCGTGTGGCAAGACACGCGGCCTGAAATCTACCGCCGCGGTACCGGGGACGACTAATCTGCTCTGTTTCCACGCTCACCGGCCCACGCCCCGGCAAACTTCCGGCACGATTTCGGTTGGCGCGCACCACAACAGCGTAAACGCGAAAGCCGCGGATTTCGGTGACGAAATTCCGCGACTTTCGCGAGCTTTTATCCGAGCGCTGTCGTGATCAGGCGCTGATCTGCTGCACCACCCAGTCGATGCAGCGGGTCAGCTGCGACACGTCCTCGGGGTCGATCGCCGGGAACATGCCGACGCGCAGCTGGTTGCGGCCCAGCTTGCGGTAGGGCTCGGTGTCGACGATGCCGTTGGCGCGCAACACCTTTGCGACCTGCGCCGCATCCACCGACGGGTCGAAGTCGATGGTGCCGACCACCTGCGAGCGGTGCGCCGGCTCCGCGACGAACGGCGTGGCGAATTCGCTGGACTCGGCCCAGGAATACAGCCGCGACGAGGAATCGAGGGTCCGCTTGACGGTCCAGTCCAGACCGCCGTTGTTGTTCATCCACTCGATCTGATCGGCGAACAACAGCAGCGTGGCCAGCGCCGGGGTGTTGTAGGTCTGATCCTTGGTGCTGTTGTCGATCGCGATCGGCAGCGAGAGGAATTCGGGAGTGTAACGACCCGAATCCTTGATTTCGGAGACTCGCTCCAGAGCCTTCGGGCTCATCAGCGCGACCCACAGGCCACCGTCGGAGGCGAAGCATTTCTGCGGCGCGAAGTAGTACACATCGGCGTCGGCGATATTCACCGGCAGACCGCCCGCGCCGGAGGTGGCGTCGATGGCGATGAGCGCGTTGTCCGAGCCGGCGGGCCGCTGCACCGGAACCGCCACACCGGTGGAGGTCTCGTTGTGCGCCCACGCGATCACATCGGCGACCGGGTCGGAGACCGGCTCGGGCGCGGTGCCCGGGTCCGAGGACACCACGATCGGATCGCCGATGAACGGGTTGCGCTTGGCCACCGCGGCGAACTTCGAGGAGAACTCACCGTAGGTCAGGTGCAGCGAACGGTCCCGGATCAGGCCGAAGGCCGCGGCGTCCCAGAACGCGGTGGTGCCGCCGTTGCCGAGCACGACCTCGTAGCCCTCGGGCAGCGAGAACAGCTCGCGCAGGCCCGTGCGGACGCGCGCGACGACGTCCTTGACCGGCTTCTGACGGTGGCTGGTGCCCATCACGGCGGCGCCGACCTCGACGAGGGAGCGCAGCTGTTCGGGACGGACCTTGGACGGGCCGCAGCCGAACCGTCCGTCGGCGGGCTTCAGATCGTCGGGGATGCTCGGAAAGGCAGCGGTCATGGGCTCAAGCCTAGAGCGTGATGTGGGTCTCGCGCGTGGGTGGGTCGGGGTTGCGCGGACGGATGCGACAGGCTTGCCGAAACCGCGCATATGTCCGTATCACCATGTCGGCGCCCGGCGGACCGTTACCGTTGGGCAATGAGTATGGCAGGGCGGGAGATACCGGACTCGACGGGCATCTCCGCCGCATCCGCGGCACCCGGATCGACCGCGGTCCCCTCGGCCGGCGCAGCCGGATCGGCCCGGTCCGCCAGCGGCCGCTACGGTCTGCGCGCACGCCTGGCCACACGGCTCGAGCGGGCCGGGAACATGCTGCGTACCGGCATGCTCTCCGAGGGAGCACGGCACGAGTTGCTGCTGCGCGGCCTGCCGGGAACGGCGACGATTCTCGGGGTCCGCCCCTGCCGCACTTCCGCCTCCGCGGCCTCCCGCGTCGACGGCCTGCGGAAGCGGGCGGATGCCGCGGGCCGGGTCGAACCCGGCTGTCGCTTCTGGGTCCGCATCCAACTCGACGGCGTACCGCCGTACGAGACCCGGATGCGGCAACGAGTGAGCGACGCCGAGCGGGAGTCGATGCAACCGGGCGACGTGGTCGGCTGCCGCGTCGATCCGGGTGATCGCGAGCGACTGGTGCTGTACGTGCCCGGCGTCGCGGAGGCGACGCGGGTGAGCATCGCGAAGATTCTGTCCGCGGGCCGCCGCGCCGACGCGACGGTGCTGGCGGCCACGCCGATCGCCGCCGACTACTCGGGTCGCGACGATCCGGTGCTACGGCTGGATCTGGAACTGCGCGCCTGGGACGAACCGCGGCCGTGGCGCGTACGGATCGTGCAGCCGGTGCCGTTGCCGGCGATCGAACTGGTCGATCTGGGCCGGCATCTCGAGGTCGCGTTCTTCGCCGTGGATCGCGGCGAGTCGGTGGCGGTGGACTGGGAGGCCTCGGCCGAACTCTGAATCCGGTTCGAAAGGCCCGCTCAGGGCAGTTTGACGAATTCGAAACCGCGCGAACGCAATACCGGCAACACCACCGACATCCCCTCGGCGGTACCCGACTTCGGGCGGTGCATATGGGCGATCGAGATCGACCCGGGCTGTGCCGCCGACATCGCGGTGCGCACCTGCGCGGCCGTGAAGGTCGCCCCGGCATCGGCGTTGATGCTGAAACCGACCGGAGTCTCCCCCAGATCCCGCACGATCGCGACCGACACGTCGTCGTAGTGTGCGGTGCCCGCGCGGAAGAACCGCGGCGGATGTCCGAGCAGCCGGGTGAGCCGCTCGTGATTGCCCCACACCTCGTCGATCGCCTGCTGCGGGGACGAGGTGCCGGCGATGCCGTAGGCGGCGTGGCCGGTGACCGAGAGCGGACAGTGCCGGGTGCCGTGGTTGGCGAGTTCGAACAGCGGATTGGCGGCCAGCTGCTCGGCCCTGCCCGGGTCGGCATCGATCCAGCGCTTGTTGAGAAACAGCGTCGCCGGAATGTTGTGGGCGACGAGGTAATTCATCAACTCGGTGTTGATCTCGTCGTTGTCCGGCCCGCCGCAGGCATCGAAGGTCAGCGCCATCTGCTTACCCTGCGCGGGGATCGAGGTGATGATGCCGGGCAGGTCCATTCCCCATCCGGCGGGCTGCCGACCGGCATAGCGCGCGGCCACGGCCGCCGGATCCGGCTGTGCCGGTAGCGACGCCGATGCCGGACTCGCCACCGACGGAACCGATGTGCGGGCCGGTGCGGGCGGCGCCGTGGAGATGATCGTCTTGACCGGCGAATTCCCTTCGGCCGTAGCGCATCCCGAGGCGGCGAAACCCGCGGCTACCGCCGCGCCCACTGCCAGAAGCCGACGTCGCGACAGTTCTGCTCCAACCACGCGAGCAGATGCTACGGCAGAGAAGCGACGAGCGCCTCCGCAGCGAAAACTGCGAAGGCGCTCGAACGGCGACGGGCCCGGACTACCGGACGACGGTCTCCCAACCCGGCACGGATTCCGCGCTGCGCGGCGCCGGTCCGGTGTAGATCGCGGCAGGGCGCACCAGCTTGCCCAGCTGCTTCTGTTCGAGGATGTGCGCGCACCAGCCCGCGGTGCGGCCACAGGTGAACATCGCCGGCATCATGTGCGCGGGCACCTCGGCGAAGTCCAGGATCACCGCGGCCCAGAACTCGACGTTGGTCTCGATGGCGCGATCGGGGCGACGCTCGCGCAGTTCGGCCAGCGCGGCCTGCTCGAGCGCCGCGGCGACCTCGTAGCGCGGCGCGTCCAGCCGCTTCGCGGTGGCACGCAGCACCCGGGCGCGCGGGTCCTCGGCCCGGTAGACCCGGTGGCCGAAGCCCATGAGCTTCTCCTTGCGATCGAGGATGCCCTTCACCAGAGCGCGTGCGTCGCCGGTCTTTTCGACCTCTTCGATCATCGGCAGCACCCGCGCGGGGGCGCCGCCGTGCAGCGGGCCGGACATGGCGCCGATCGCGCCGGACAGGCTGGCGGCCACGTCGGCGCCGGTCGAGGCGATGACGCGCGCGGTGAACGTGGAGGCGTTCATACCGTGCTCGGCGGCCGACACCCAGTAGGCGTCGATGGCCTCGACGTGGCGCGGATCCGGGTCACCCTTCCACCGCTTCATGAAGCGTTCGGTGATCGTGCTCGCCTCGTCGATCTCCTTCTGCGGCACGGCCGGCTGGTAGATGCCGCGCGCGGACTGCGCGACATAGGACAGGGCCATCACCGACGCGCGCGCGAGGTTCTCGCGGGCGGTGGCGTCGTCGATGTCCAGCAGCGGCTGGTAGCCCCAGATCGGGGCGAGCATCGCCAGACCGGCCTGCACGTCGACGCGCACATCGCCGGTGTGCACCGGCAGCGGGAACGGCTCGGCGGGCGGCAGTCCCTGTCCGAAGCGGCCGTCGACCAGCAGCGCCCAGACGTCACCGAAGGTGACGTGGTTACCGACCAGGTCCTCGATGTCGACACCCCGGTAGCGCAGCGCGCCGCCGTCCTTGTCGGGCTCGGCGATATCGGTGGTGAACGCCACCACGCCTTCCAGGCCACTGACGAAATCGGGGGGCACGGCCGGACCAGTAGGAGCCGCAGCGCTGGTAGTCATGTTGTGACTCTCCTTGCAAATCGGGCCGCACGATCTGTGGGCGGCCACGCGATGGTGCTTTCCCGGCTCGGCCGGGTGGTGCTTTCCCGGCTCGGCCGGGCCGGTGCTGTGCGGCCGTATGCCACTCCGGCCGATCACCTGCAACCTTATCCCCCCAGTACTGGGGAGTAACGTTTGGACCATGCGCGAGGAGCAGAATTCACCGGGCTCAGCGGGGGGCGAAACGGGTCTTGCGACCGCGAATTCATCGACTTTGCCGGATCGCTTCGGCGCCGTCCCGCGCGTCGATGTCGACATCGCCGCGATGCGGGCCGAATACGGCGGCGATCCGGACCTGACCGAGAGCTGGCTGGCCGACGGCTGGGAACCGTTGCTGCGCAACTGGATCGAGCTCGCCACCAACGCCGGCATCACCGAACCCAATGCCATGGTGCTGGCGACGGTCGAGCTCACCGACGCCGGCCCGCGTCCCGCGTCGCGCACGGTCCTGTGCAAGGGAGTGTCCGCCGAGGGTGTGACTTTCTACACGAATTACGACTCCGCGAAGGGTGATCAACTCCACGCGGTGCCGTATGCGTCGGCCACCTTCGCCTGGCCGAAGGTGGGCCGGCAGGTGACGCTGCGCGGCCGGGTGGACCAGGTCTCCTCGGAGGTGACCACGGCGTACTGGCGCTCGCGTCCGCGCAATTCGCAACTGGGGGCATGGGCGTCGCACCAATCCCGCCCGGTGGCCTCGCGGGAGGATCTGGATCGGGCATTGGCCGACGTCACGGACCGTTTCGACGGCGTGGAACAGATTCCGGTCCCGGCCAATTGGGGCGGCTACATCCTGCGTCCGGAACAGATCGAATTCTGGCAGGGCCGGCGCAGCCGGTTGCACAACCGCATCCGGGTGACGCTGCCGGACGGACCGGCCGCGATGGGCTCGGCCCGCATCGAACGCCTGCAACCCTGACCCGGAATCCCCGCCACGACGGGCGATATGCCCGAGTCGCGGATCGGCCGCTACCGGCTATATTCATGGGATGATTTCTGGAAGACGGCCGCCGGCCGCATCGTCCACGCGGACCGGCGCCGCGCCATGGTGAAAGCTCGGCCATGGTGAAAGTGCTCGCCGATGTCGCACCGCTGCGCGACATCGATTTCCGGCGGCTGTGGGTCACCAATATCGTCACCGTCATCGGAGCCCAGCTCTCGGTGGTCGCGGTTCCGCAGCAGATCTACCAAATCACCGGCAGCTCCGGATATGTCGGGCTGGCCGGCGTCTTCGGCCTGGTGCCGCTGATCGTCTTCGGCCTGTGGGGCGGGGCGGTCGCCGACGTCATGGACCGGCGCACCCTCCTGCTGATCACCAGCGTCGGCACCGGGCTGACCTCCGTGGCGTTCTGGTTGCAGGCCGCCGCCGGGGTGAACAACGTCTGGCTGGTGCTCGGGCTCTTTTCGGTGCAGCAGGCCTTCTTCGCGATGAATCAGCCGACCCGCGCGGCCATCATTCCGCGACTGCTGCCGGGTGACCTGTTGCCGGCGGCCAACTCGCTGAACATGACCGTCATGCAGTTCGGCGCCATCGCCGGGCCGGTGCTCGCGGGTGCGCTGATCCCGGTGACCGGACTGTCGATGCTGTATCTGATCGACTCGGTCGCCCTGCTGGCCACGCTGTGGGCGGTGTGGCGACTGCCCGCCGTCCCGCCGACCGGAGTCGCCCGGAAGGCCGGATTGGGCACCGTCGTCGAGGGTTTCAGCTACCTGTCCACCCAGCCGATCCTGCTGGCCTCCTTCGCCGTCGACATCATCGCGATGGTCTTCGGCATGCCGCGCGCTCTGTTCCCGCAGATGGCGCACGACACCTTCGGCGATCCGGTGACCGGCGGTGTGGCCCTGGGCCTGCTCTTCGCCGCGATGTCGGCCGGTGCGGTCGCCGGCGGCGTGTTCTCCGGATGGCTCGGCCACGTACGGCGCCAAGGCATGGCCGTGGTGGTGTGCATCGCGCTGTGGGGTGCGGCGATGATCGGCTTCGGACTCGCCGTCGGCGCGACCGGCCACCGGTTGAGCATCGGGGTCGGCCTGTGGATCGCCTTGGCGTGCTTGGCCTTCGGCGGTGCGGTCGACATGTTCTCCGCGGCGCTGCGGACCAGCATGTTGCAGGAGGTGGCCACCGACGACATGCGCGGGCGGCTGCAGGGCGTGTTCACCGTGGTCGTCGCAGGTGGGCCCCGGATCGGTGATGTTGCCCACGGTTTCACGGCCGCGGCCATGGGTACTGCCGTGGCGGCGGCCGGTGGTGGGGTCCTGGTGGTGATCGGCGTGCTGATCGCCGCGGCCGTCTTCCCCGCCTTCGTCCGCTACCGCGTTCCCCGCGTCCACGCCGAGATTCCGGCCGAACAGCACTCGTGAGCACCCGCGCGAGCCCCTAGCACGATCGGGCCCGCGAGCTCACATCGCACACATGTGACCGTGAGGTAGCAGATGACGACCCTCACGGATCGACGCTACCGGTGAGCGGCTAGCGTTGAGGTAAGTGCGCCGGACGCCGACCGCGCCCGTCGCCTACGGTTCTAGCCTGAGAGGGATCCTTCCGTGCCCGCTGAGAACATCAAAGTCGCGCAAACGCCTTCGGACGCCAACGGCGCAGGCGACGCCAAGCCGGTACTTTCCTACCCTGGCGGCGAATACGCCATGACTGTCGCCCAGGCCGTCGAGGGCAACGACGGAATCGATCTGGGCAAGCTGCTGGCCAGCACCGGGTACGTCACCTACGACCCGGGCTTCACCAACACCGCGCCCACCAAGTCGGCGATCACCTACATCGACGGTGAGGCCGGCATCCTGCGCTACCGCGGCTACCCGATCGAGCAGCTCGCCGCGAGCTCGAACTTCATCGAGGTCAGCTACCTGCTCATCTACGGCGAGCTGCCGACCCAGGCACAGCTGGAAGACTTCACCGACCGGATCCGCCGCCACACGCTGCTGCACGAGGACCTCAAGCGCTTCTTCGACGGCTTCCCGCGCAACGCGCACCCGATGCCGGTGCTGTCCTCGGCGGTCAACGCGCTCTCGGCCTACTACCAGGACTCGCTGGACCCGCGCGATCCCGAGCAGGTCGAGCTGTCGACCATCCGCCTGCTGGCCAAGCTGCCCACCATCGCGGCCTACTCCTACAAGAAGTCGGTCGGCCAGCCGTTCCTCTACCCGGACAACTCGCTGAGCCTGGTGGAGAACTTCCTGCGCATGACCTTCGGCTTCCCGGCCGAGCCCTACGAGGTCGACCCCGAGGTCGCCGCCGCGCTGGACATGCTGCTGATCCTGCACGCCGACCACGAGCAGAACTGCTCCACCTCGACCGTGCGCCTGGTCGGTTCCTCCGACGCCAACCTGTTCACCTCGGTATCCGGCGGCATCAACGCGCTGTGGGGTCCCCTGCACGGCGGCGCCAACCAGGCCGTGCTGGAGATGCTGGACGACATCAAGGCGAATATCAACGGCGGCACCGTCGATGCCGCGGTCAAAGACTTCATCCGCAAGGTCAAGAACAAGGAAGACGGGGTGAAGCTCATGGGCTTCGGACACCGCGTCTACCGCAACTACGACCCGCGCGCGACGATCGTCAAGAAGACCGCCGACCAGATCCTCGGCAAGCTGGGCGTGCAGGACCCGCTGCTCGATATCGCCAAGGCGCTGGAAGAGGCCGCGCTGACCGACAGCTACTTCGTCGATCGCCGCCTGTACCCGAACGTCGACTTCTACACCGGCGTCATCTACCGGGCGATGGGCTTCCCGACCCGCATGTTCACCGTGCTGTTCGCGATGGGCCGGCTGCCCGGCTGGATCGCGCACTGGCGCGAAATGCACAGCGAGCCTTTGAAGATCGGCCGCCCGCGCCAGATCTACACCGGCTACGGTGCGCGCGATTACGGCGATATCGCCGGTCGCTGAAGTAGCTGATCCGAAGCCCGCCCCCTTCCGAGGGAGGCGGGCTTCGTGCATATCGGGGGCCTGTGCGCCGCAGAGGGTTTCACGTGCTCCGCACTGGAGAGACTGTGCGGCACCGCAATTCGCGGCCCCTTACAAGCGCACGTTGAGCGACTCGTTAGCGCCGCCCGGCACCATCATCGTCGTGGCGCGGAGGCGACACCGGGCCGCCGGAATCCGGGCCTGCCTCGGAGGGGACGGCAGGCCCGGATTCGCAATTTCTGCCTTCGCTTCGCTTCGGCGGGGTTTCGGCCCCCTGGGCCGAAACCCTCAGGGTGCACCCTCGCGGAGGAGGTTCAGCACTGTTCGGTACGACTCGAGCGGTAGCGGTACTTGCGGCTACAGCCTGGTATGGCCCGTCGGGAAAATCCGGGTGCGCAGGGTCCTGCCGGCGTGCGATGGTCGAGGTATGGCGATCGCAGCAGAGGTCACGCTCAGGCCCGCGACCGAGGACGACCTCCCCGGTATCGGGCTGCTGTTGTCGAATGCTTTCGGCGCGTCGCCCCGGGAGGATCCGGTCGTCACCGCACAGCGGCTGAAGCTGTTCCCGCTCGAGCGTGCGCTCGTCGCCGTGGAGGGCGACCGCGTCGTCGGCCACACCCGGGACACCACGATGACGCTCACGGTGCCCGGTCCGCATCCCGTCGAGGTCTGCGGCGTGGCAGGTGTCGCGGTGGCGCCGACCCATCGCCGTCGCGGCATTCTGCGCGCGATGTACACCGAACTGCACGAGCGTACCGAGGCCGCGGGGCTGCCGCTGACCATCTTCACCGCCAGCCGCGCCACCATCTACGGACGATTCGGGTACGGGCCGTGTGTCGTGGAGAACCGCGTCACCATCGACCGCCGCTTCGCCGAATTCCGGCCCACCGCGCCCGATCCCGGTGGCGTGACACTGAGCTCGCTCGACGATGCGATCACCGTGGTGCCCGGCATCTACGACCGCTGGCGGCGGCTGGTGCCCGGCGCCCAGGCGCGCCCGCATTCGGCGTGGTTGATCCAGCTGGTCGGCAGCGGGGGCCAGGCCGCCCTGTTCGCGCTCACCCATCCCGACGGGTACGCGCTCTACCGCTACGACAACTCCGAGCCGCGCAGACTCACCGCCGAGGTGGTGGAACTGCGCGCGGTCACCACCGAGGCGCATGCGGCGCTGTGGCGTGCCCTGCTCGGTCTGGACCTGGTGGACACGGTCACCGCCACCATCGGCGACGACGACCCGCTGCCCCACCTGCTCACCGACTCCCGCCTGGTCCGCACCGTCAGCCGTCACGACGGCCTGTGGGCACGGCCGATGGACGTCCCCGCCGCCCTGTCCGCCCGCGACTACGAAACGGATCTGGATGTCGTTGTCGCCGTGGACGACCCGTTCCGCCACGCCGGAGGCACCTTCGCCCTGCGCGTGCGCGACGGGCGGGCCGAATGCGAACCCACCACCCGCACCCCCGACCTCGAACTCGGCATCGACGTCCTGGGCAGCCTCTACCTCGGCGCCTACTCAGCCCGCACCTTCGCCGTCGCGAACCGAGTGCGTGCGAAGAGCTCCCGGATCGTCGCGGATGTGGACCGCGCTTTCCGGGCCGAGCGTGAACCCGTGCTCGGCTGGTTCTTCTGAGCGGCTCGTCCACACGCGCTCAGTTCACATCTGGTGGGTACGGCACCGCCCTGGCATGCTGGATACGTGACCCTCATCCGGTTCGTACTGAATGTGCTCTGGTTGATTTTCGCCGGGTTCTGGCTGGCGGTGGGCTATTTTCTGGCCGGAATCCTCTGCTGCATCCTGATCATCACCATCCCGTTCGGGATCGCGTCGTTCCGGATCGGGGCCTACGTGCTGTGGCCGTTCGGCCGGGAGGTGGTGGCCAAGCCGGGCGCGGGGGCTCCCTCGCTGATCGGCAACATCATCTGGGTGATCTTCGCGGGGTTCTGGCTGGCGATCGGGCACCTGGTCACCAGCATTCCGCTGTTCGTCTCCATCATCGGGATTCCGTTCGGCTGGGCGAACCTGAAGCTCATCCCCGTCTCGCTGATGCCGCTGGGGCGCGAAATCGTCTCCAGCGAGCACGCTTTCGTGGCCTGAGCGCCGGACGTTCTACTCCGAGTCGGCGACCAACTGCTTCATGATCGCGACCGCGTCGTCGAGCACCCGCAGCTGATCGGGGGTCAGGCCGGACAGCTGATCGAACATCCAGGCCTCGCGGGCGTTGTTCTCGTCCTGGATCAGCGCCTTGCCGGCGTCCGAGAGCGAGACGATGACCTGCCGGCCGTCGGTGGGATGCGGATCGCGCTTGACCAGCTGCAACTCCGAGAGCGAGGCGATCACTCGGGTCATCGACGGTGGCTGCACCCGTTCCTTGGCGGCGAGTACGCCGGGAGTCATCGCCCCGTCTCTGGCCAGGGTCGCCAGAGCCGACAGTTGGGTGAGCGAAATCTGCGCTTCGGCACGACGGCCGCGCAGATGGCGCGTCAGCCGCACGACCGCCAGGGACAGTTCACCGGCGAGCGCACGGATATCGGATGGCGTTGTCACAGAGCAAAACGATACGTGACACCACATATGTGGTCCGCCGTTCCCGCCGCTATCGTTGACTTCGTGACCCCCGAGGTGCCCGAGATCCCGCCGCGGCTGACCGATCCGCGTCCCGTTCTGGCCGTCGGCTCGCTGGTGTGGCTGGTGGCGACCGTCGTGGTCTGGTGCAACGACAGCTGGGCCGACGCACGGCCGATCTGTTTGATGGGACTGGGAGTCGGACTGCTCGGCTACAGCATTTTCGTCATTCAGCGCCGCGGCGCCCGCAGGGGTGACAAAGGCGCGCAGAAAGGGCTGTGACACCCGCCGGCCCGCGCCACGCCGAGCGCGCCGACTTTACAGTGTGCGAATTGACTCATCGCGTCCCGGCGGCTTAACTCGCTTCCGTGTCCTCCCGATTGAGCGTCGAAGAACGACGAGCCCACCTCATCGAGGCCGCCATCGGCCTCGCGGAGAAAAAGGGCGTCGCCGGGGTAACTACACGCGATGTCGCGCAGGCGGCCGGGGTATCGCTCGGTGTGGTGCATTACTGTTTCGAGAACAAAGATGCGCTGATGACCGAACTGGTCAAAGCATTGGCGATGGAATTGCGCGATTCCGTCGAGACCAATGAAACGGTCTGGCAGGAAGTCGGAAGTGGAAAAGAATCCCTTCAAAATTTGGTTCGCGCCAGCCTGGAACTGCTCTGGCTGAACATCGAATCCACACCGCAACGGCAACTGCTCACCTACGAAACCACCACCTACGCTCTGCGTGAAAGTGAGCAGACCCCAGCGAAACTCGCGATCGCGCGCGAACAGTATCTGTTCAACGACGCCACCGTCGCCGATGTGCTCGAGCACGGGCGCGTGGCCACCGGAACCGAATGGCGAATTCCGGTTCAGACCTTGAGCCGATTCACCCTGAACGTCATCGACGGAATCGTTTTGCGCTGGCTCGTCGACGACGACAGCGCGGCGGTCCGCACCCAGCTCGACGTGCTCGCGGAAATGATCACCACCTACGCGAAATAGCCGCGCCGCGTATCACGAACTCGGCTGCCGCTGCACGTGGGTGGTGTCGCCCGCGCGCCACCAAGGAACGCCCACGGTCGCCTCGTAGGCGCCGGTGAGCCGGACCTCCAGCCGATCGTGCAGGACCAGCTCACCCGCCAGCGGCGGCAGGCCGAACTGCAGCCGCAACAGCACACCCAGCGGTTCGTCCGCCCAGGTCGTGCGTTTTCCAGTGCCGAGCACCTCGGCATGTACCGCCTCGGAGGCAGCGGCCACGTCGAGCAGCGTGGCCAGTTCGCCCGCATGCTCGATATCGCCGGCGACCAGGCGATCCGCCGGTAGCGCCAGACCGAGCCAGGGCCGGTCCAGAACCAGCGCGCGATCCGGATCGATCACCGCTCCGGAGAGCGCACGCACTCGCTCCGGCACGCCGATCTCGTCGAGATCCAGATGCGGCACGGCCGCGGCGAGCCGGCGATGGGTTTGCGAAACCGCTTCCGGGGTGGGCTTTTTCGCAGGATCGGCCAGTGCGTCGAGCAGGGCCACGGCCAAGTCGGCGGTGATGTTCGCGGGGTCGGCGAGCACGGCGTCGAGGGCTGCCGAATCGGCCGCCGTGAAGCCCGGGAGTTCGGGCAGCAGGTCGGCGAACACCGGATCCGATCCGGCCTGATACACGCCGAGTGGGCGATCGCCGACCCGCGCGTGGCGGCGCAACCACCAGACGGTGTAGCCGTCACGGTCGGCGAGTAGACGGCGGGTGGCCGGTTCGGCCAGCAGCAGTCGCAGTGCCCGCGGCCAGGCGTCGTCGGCGACCAGATCCAGATCCCGGACCGCAGCGAACTCCGGCGGATCCTCCGGCAACCCCTGCCACCAGCGGTCCTCGTCGTCGAGGTCGTGGTCGGGACCGGTCGGATCGGTTTCGGTGACGACGGTGAAACCCCAGCCGACGCCGATCGCGCGCAGGGCCGCCGCCGGATGCCGCTGCGCGATCGCGGTGTCGAGCGTGCCGAACGGAGAATCCGTGATCAGCACCTCGGCCAGCGGGGCATCCGGGAGCAGAAGTTCGTCGGCCGGGCGCAATTCGCCGGTCTCGTCGGGCAATTCGAGGGCGCCGAGCCAGGTCGGAAGGGTGGTGTCCGGCGGCAGGTGGGCGGCCAGGCCGAGCACCGCCTCGCGCAGTTCCTCGTCGTCGGAGCGATAGTCCAGTTCGGCGCGCAGCGCGGTATCGGTCAGCAGATCCTCGACCCCGGCCTGCTGCGCGCCGAGCCGGCCGAGCAGTTCGTGCGCGGCCTCCGGGTGGACCAGCCGCGCCCACGGCACCGCGACCGCTTCCTCGAGCTGATCGTCGAGCACCACCGTGCGCGGGCCGGTGACCAGGCGGCCGTCGGAGAGCGGCACGGCCAGCGCGCCCAGTTCCTCGGCAGCGAGCGGATCGGTCACGAACGGTTCCAGCGCGTCGTAGAGCGAATACCACCACTGCGGCGGGCGCTGCACACTTCCGGTCAGTTCGGCCACGCGAGCCAGGCCGATGCGATGTACGTCCAGCACACCCAGCAGTTCGGCGCAGGCACGTCCGGACAGCTCCGGGATCACCAGCGGGCCGAGCAGACCTGCCAGCAGACCCGCCAGTTCGGTTGTGACGCCGAGGAATACGCTGGCGCGATTCGGCGCCGCGTCGGCGCGGCGCGGCCCGCCAGTGGTCGACAGCTCGGCCACGTCGGCAGGCGGCGGCGCCACACCGGTACGCATCACATCATCGATATCCGGCGGCGTGATCGCCGCGTCGACATCGGCGGGCGCACTGTGGAGATCGGTGAGCACCGGCAGCCAGGGATGTTCGCGCAACTCGTTCACGAGGGCCTCGCGCAGCAGACCGTCGGCCTCGCTGCGGGCGAAACCGGGCGCCGGAACCAGCACCAGGCGGTCCTGCGGTGGCAGGGCGCGGGCGAAATCCGCATAGCCCTCGGCCAGTTCGGCCACCCGGGCGCCGGGCATCAGGCGGCGCCGATCCGGTTGCAGGGCGATATCGGCGATCACCAGGGCGGGCAGGGAGAGTTCCTCGTCGGTGCGGGTCGGTGCCCGCAGCACATCGGCGGTCGCGGCAACGGCCCGGCCGTCACGCAGCGGGAGCAGCCAGCGCGCCCGCGCGGTGGTGTACTGCCACCACCGGAAGTCCTCGCCGGACGGGGCGGTGATGCTCACCTGCTGCAGGCCGTTGCCCGCATCCTCCACCGCACGCCAGGATTCGTCGTCCTCGACCCGGATGGAATGCAGGCCCGGCAGTTCCAGCAGCAGATCCACCGCCTCGGCCCGCATGGCCGCGAGCAGTTCCGCGGCGTCGACGTCCTCGCGCAACCAGACCACGATCTCGGTGTCGAAACCGGTTTCCGGGGCGACCGCCACCGACCAGGCCAAGCGCAATACCGGGACGGCGGGTCCGTCGGCACCGGCGGGGATGTCGATACCGTTGTCGCGCAGTTCGATCAGAGTCTGCGCACGAGAGAATCGCACAGACCCGGTGGTCGAGCGAAATTCCACCTCGTCACCGGCGGAGAGCATCGCCGTGAACCCGACACCGAACCGGCCGACCGAAGTACCCGTCTTGCCCGACGCCCGCAGGGCCGTCAGCGCGTGCACACCGGAAAGATCCAGCGGGGCACCCGTATTGGCGATATGCAGGGCGCGGCCGCGCAGCCGCACCGACACCCGGCCGGAGACCCCGGCCTTGACCGCGGCGTCGGCGGCGTTCTGCGCCAGCTCGGTGAGCAGCCGATCGCGATATCCGGCCCGGACCAGATCCGCCTCGGTGGCGGCGTCCTCGCGCAGCCGAGTCGGCGAATTCCGCCATGCGGTGAGTACTCCCGCACGCAAGTCCGCGGTGCCGAACGGATCCTGTGTCACCCCTACGGCTCCCCCGCTCGCGCTGGTCAGTTCTCCTCCGCCGCCCCGGTCTCACCCGGCTGCACCCGCACCGCGGACACCGCCCAGGCATCGCTGTAACGCGTGACACCGGAAGTCGCGTCACCGGAATCACCGCGCGGCGCGGCCTCTCCCGCGTTGTCCGCGCTCCCGGCGTCGGCCTCCGCGCCTGCGTGCCCGGTGCCATCGTCCCCGGCCGCTGCGTTTCCGCCGGTCTCGGTGCCGGCGCTCTCGACAGCTTCGGCGGCGGGGCGGTCGGCGGCAGCGCCCACCTCGCCGGTCGTGGCCGCGGCCGCCGAATCGCCGGTCGCGGAGGGACTCTCGGCCTCACCGTCGACCGCGCCGGCGGGGTCCGCAGGCGCACCCTCAGCGGTATCAGCAGCGGGAACGGCACCGAATTCGGCGGGCTCGGCGACAGCTGCGTTCGAAGGTTCCTCGGCCGCAGAGGTTTCCGGAGCGGCGTCGGCCGCGGACGTCTTGTGGGCGGCCGCATCGGCAGTCGATACCTCGGGCGCGGCCCCGCCGGCGCCGGTCGCGGAGACGTCGTTCGCGGCGTCCGACTGCGATTCGACGGTGCTCGAAATACCCTCGGCGGCAACGGCTTCCGGTACGGCAGCGGAGACGTGTCCGGAGTCGCCCACACTGTCCGCTACATCCGAAGGCTGGTTGTTTCCGGCTTCCGACGCCTCGTCGCCCTCGACGGCTTCCGGCGCGCTCTCGGCGGCGGTGTCTTCAGCGGCGGCCGTATCGGGCTCCGTCGCGGCGAGGTCCGTCGACGCCTCCGGAGCGATGGTCGACGGCGCCGCGGCCTCGGCGGCCCCGTCCCGCGCGTTCAGTTCCTCCGCCGGGACGACCTCGATCGCCGCATCGTCGTAGGCCTCGTAGAGCGGGGAGCCGGCACCGGTGGGCAATTCGGTGTCGGAGTGGGCGCCGCAGCCGTATTCGACGTGGACCACCCGGCCGTCGGCGCCCATCGCGTTGGCGCAGACGCCGAAGGCGGCACGCAGCGCACCGGCGAGGGGCACGAAGAATCCGCACACTCCGCACGTTCCGGGGGCCGAACGCGCCATCTCGGTGTCGGGGCCGAATTCGGAGTACCAGCGCTCGGCGGCCTCCACGCGCCCCTCACGGCTGAGGACCTGGCGGCGGCCGAGGCCGACCTCCTCACACACCTCGTCGACCACCGGGTCGCCGGTCTCCAGATATCCGGGCACCAGGCGCGGATCGTCGACGCGCGGGGCGAGCAGATCGCCGGGCGCGAGATCGCCGGGGCGGATGCGCTGGTCCCACGGCACGAATTCCGGCGCCACCAGTGCGTCCGGCCCGGGTAGCAGCGCGGATTCGCTGACCGTCGCGTATTCGGCATCGGGCGCGGCCGCGACCACGACCTCCCACCGCCAGCCGCGGTACCCCGGCAGGGTCGCCGCGAAGTGATGGGTCGCCGCACACTCGTTCTCGCCGGTGACGCCCAGATGTTCGCCCACACCCGTGGGCTGCAACTCCAGGAGCGCACGGCGAGCCAGGTCGACCGCCCCCGCCAGGATCGGTCGCACGCCGGACTCCGAAACAGACACTGCGCTCACGTCCTACATTTTGCCGTATGAAATGCCAACGCCGTGCGGCGGCCGCAGCAGTGCTGATCGCGGCGTCCACAATGCTGTCCGCCGCGGCCTGTGAGCGCGACGACAACACACCGCGCCTGCGGGTCGAGGTGGTCGCCACCCGCCCGCACGACCGCACCGCGTTCACCGAGGGGCTCGAGGTCGACGGCCCGGTTCTCTACGAGAGCACCGGGATGGAAGGCGACTCCGGAGTGCGGGCGACCGACCTCACCACCGGCGCGCCGATCGCCACCGCGAAACTCTCCGATGCCTACTTCGGCGAGGGCATCACCCGCGCCGGGGACACCGTCTGGCAACTCACCTGGAAGAACGAGACCGCCTTCGCCCGCGATCCGCGAACGCTCACCGAACGCCGCCGCGTCCACTACGACGGCGAAGGCTGGGGCCTGTGCACCCGCGGCGACCGCCTGGTGATGAGCGACGGCAGCGACACCCTCACCTTCCGCGATCCGGCCACCTTCGCGACCACCGGCACGATCCGGCTCACCAGCCATCACGACGCCCGGCTCAACGAACTCGATTGCGCCGCAGACGGTTCGATCTACGCCAACGTCTGGCCGACCGATCAGATCCTGCACATCGACCCGGTCGGCGGCGCGGTACTCGCCGAGATCGAGGCCGGCGGCCTGTTGCGCCCCACCGAGCGCACCGGAGCAGACGTCCTCAACGGCATCGCCCAGCTCCCCGGCACCGACCACTTCCTGATCACCGGAAAGTACTGGCCGACCATGTTCGAGGTCCGATTCGTCCCGATGTGAGCGCGGCGGTCACCACGACGGCGGCCGACACGCATCGGATCACAGCCCGGCCGATGTCCACGCGCCGACCGAGTGCGAGAGAATCGACATGTGACTGCCTCCCGCGAACCCTCCGGCACCGAACCCGGTCCGTGGGACGGCGAGGAGTATCCCGCTACCCGGCGGCATCCCGGCTACGACCGTTACCCGCCGCCGAACACCCCGTCGTCGCACGCCCCGTCGTCCGCGCCCCTGCCTCCGCTGCCGCGCCGCGGCGGTGAACCGGACGTGCCCGAATTCGTGACCCGGCGCATGGCGACGGGTGAGCCACCGCGGGCCCTTCCGCCGCGCGGATCGCACAGCGACGACCGCTCCGGCGAGGCCCCCGAGGCCCCCGAGGCACCGAGTGCAGCCGAGCGCCCCCGACCCAAGGACGCGAGAATCGCCGAACGCCAACGTGTCCCTCGCAAGATGACGGTGACGCGCGTGATGGCGATGCGCACCAGGCACCTCACCGAGAAGGGTTTCCACACCTTCCAGCGCGCGGCGCGAGCCGACGGCGCGGGCGAATCCGGGCTCACCGCACTCGTTTACGCGACCATGGCCAACTTCGCCCTCGACGCCGCGATCGCGGTGGCGCTGGCCAATACGCTGTTCTTCGCCAGTGCCACCGCGGAATCCAAGACCAAAGTGGCGCTGTATCTGCTGATCACGATCGCGCCGTTCGCGGTAATCGCGCCGCTGATCGGCCCGCTGCTGGACCGGCTGCAACGCGGGCGCAGACTCGCGCTGTCGACCTCGTTCGCGATCCGGGTGGTCTTCGCGATCCTGCTGATCTTCAATTTCGACAGCTGGGCGCTGTATCCGCTGGCGCTGTGCATGATGATCTCGAGTAAATCGTTCGCGGTCCTCAAGAGCGCGGTGACGCCACGGGTGCTGCCGCCCGGTATCGATCTGGTCCGCACCAATTCCCGGCTCACCGTATTCGGCCTGGTCGGCGGGACGCTCGGTGCGGGCGCGGTGGCCGGAGCGGTCGCCGCGGTGGCCGGATCCGTCGGCGCGCTGATGTTCGCGGCGCTGATCGCGGCGGCCGGGGCCTATCTGAGTCTGCGGATTCCGTCCTGGGTCGAGGTCACCGAGGGCGAGGTGCCGGCGACCCTCGGCTACCACAGCCGCAACGGCACCGAGGTGCTGGACCGCGGTGAGAAGTCCGCGGTGAAACCCGGTCGGCGCCGGCAGCCGCTGGGCCGGTCGGTGGTCACCGGACTGTGGGGCAACAGCGCGATCCGGGTGCTGACCGGCTTCCTCACCTTCTATGTGGCCTTCGTCGCGAAATCGACCGAACACCGCCCGGTGCAGCAGGCCGCGATGCTCGGACTGGTCGGCGCGGCCGCGGCGATCGGCAACTTCGTCGGCAATGCGACCGGCGCCCGGCTGAAACTGGGCCGGCCCTCGCTGATCGTGGTGGAGTGCACCGCGGCGTGTACCGCCGTCGCCGTCGTCGCGATGCTGCTCGACAACCTGGTCGGCGCCGCGGTCGCGGCGCTGGTGGCGGCCTGTGCCAGCGCGCTGGCCAAGGTCTCGCTGGACGCCTCGATCCAGGACGATCTGCCGCCGGAATCGATCGCCTCCGGATTCGGGCGCTCGGAAACGGTGCTGCAGCTGTCCTGGGTGGTCGGCGGCGCCGGCGGCGTGCTGCTGCCGACCGTGTACTGGGAGGGCTTCGCGGTGGTCACCGCGGTCCTGGCGCTCGGATTGGCGCAAACCTTCGTGAGCTACCGTGGGCATTCGCTGCTCCCCGGATTGGGCGGTAACCGTCCGCAGCACGTCAAACAGGAAGTCCCCCTAGCGACAGGAAAACAGCCACAGTGACCAAGCCCAGCACCCGCACGATCCTCGCGCTGGCCCTGGCGGCAGTTCTGGTCGTCGCCGCGGCCGTCGCCGGCATCGTGGCGGTGGCGGTGCACAACGCGCACGAGGCCGATCCCACGGTCACCGCCTATGCGCACGGCAAGACCGTCACGGTTCCGCCCTATCTGTACTGCACGATCGGCGAACCGGATCCGCACGGCCGCGTCTCCCCGGACTGTAGGCGCACCGAGATCACCGCGGAACTGAATCCGCCGCTGGGCTATCCGGTGCAGCTGTCGCTCCCCCGGCACATCGCCGACGCGCCCTGGGTGATGGTGCTGGAGTACCAGCAGATCGACAATCCGGGCAAGACCGTGCAGCACCTGGCATCCTACCGCGACTACCCGCAAGGCACCCTGGCCGTGACGGTGGACAGTCATCCCGAACCGAACCTGCGCCTGATCGGCGTCGAGGTGCAACTGCTGCTGCTCGTGCGTGACGAGGCCGGCAACGAAGCGTTCTCGCCGTATCAGGCGTGGTCGATCAGGGCGGCGTGACCGCGGTTTCCTCGCGAATCAGGCGCTCGCGAACTCAGTGATCGAGTTCGCGGGCCACCCCGCGCACCACTTCGGCGATGCGCTGCGCGGTCTTGCGATCGGGGTACTTACCCTTGCGCAGCTCCGGCTGCACCGTCGCCTCCAGCAGGGTGATCATGTCCTCGATCATCCCGTGCAGGTCGTCGGGCGCCTTGCGCGGATGGGCCGGAGCTTCCTTGCGCACCCGGTCGTTGCGGCCCTGCGCATTGCGCACCGAGGGCAGCGGATCGAGCAGCTTCAGGCTCAGCGCCTGCGGGCCGCGGCGACCGGCGGCCATTCCGAACTCCACGCGCTGGCCGGGCTTGAGCGCCTCGACACCCTTGGGCAAGGCGGACGACCGAACGTAGACGTCCTCACCCTCATCCTGGGAAAGGAAGCCGAAGCCCTTGTCGACGTCGTACCACTTCACCTTGCCGGTCGGCACTGCGCTCACCCGTTCGTCATCGTTGTCCGGTCCGTCCGAATCCAGCGGGGTCACGAACGAACCCGGACACGGACGTAGGTTCCGGCGAAACGCCGGAACCTATCTCTGTGCGAAAAGAACGCGCCCCACACAGCTATGCAGGACGCGATTGGTTCGAGTCTACCCCGGTGGGGATAGGGCGAGCACATCCGTTTTACGGTGCACCCATGCCGGACTCCTCCTCGCCCCGCGCGCCCCGGGGCTCCAGCGACGTGCTGTTGCGCGTGGCCGTGGGCCTGTTCGCGGTCGGCGTGCTCGCGATCGTCGCCATTTTCCTCACGCCGATCCTGACCGACGCCGACCCGCCGCTGTGGCTGTATCTGGTGGCGATGGCGGCGACCCCGCTCGGCCTGCTGCTCGCGATCGCGTTCGCGCTGTGGTCGGGGCGACGCGCCCGCTGACTGTTTCCCCAACACGCCGGGCAATTACACGTGTGACCTTCGTCACATAACGACGCGATAACGCCGCGGTCACGACCCGCACTCGGCGGAGACACGCCGTACTCACCTGCACAGACGCCGATTCGGAAGGTCTTGCGGCACAGCGCGACCGGCCATACACGCCGGTTACCAAATAGTGATTTTTCAGCCGGATCGTCGTACCGTCTATCGCAGCCGGGACATCCCGGCACCACCGGCCCGCCGCACCGAGCCTCGCCCCGCGGGTACGGACCCCGACGGAACCAGGGGCGAGGGCGGGGAACCCACGTTCCCACAGAGGTTTTCGGAGCTCAACCGAGTTTCGAAGCCTCCGCAGGAAGCGGGAACGGCCGGCAACGACCGATCCCTTGGGGTGAAGTCCCGGCGAGCCGGGACCGGACGGCCTCTCAGTCCGAACCCGACAGCTCACCTCGCAGGCGCGTACGAGAGGAAGACGACCCGATATGAGTGGACGCCATCGCAAGCAGACCAACACCGGTCGCACCGTCGCCAAGGTCGCTGTCTCCACCGCGATCATGGGTGGCGCGGGTGTGGCTCTCGCTGGACACGCCGCCGCGGCTCCCGATTCGGAGTGGGACCGCCTCGCACAGTGTGAATCCGGTGGTAACTGGGGCATCAACACCGGCAACGGCTACCAGGGCGGTTTGCAGTTCTCGCAGTCGACGTGGGCCGCTCACGGCGGCACGCAGTACGCCCCCTCCGCCAACCAGGCCAGCCGCGACCAGCAGATCGCGGTCGCCGAGAAGGTGCTCGCGACCCAGGGTTGGGGCGCGTGGCCTTCCTGCTCCTCCAGCCTCGGCCTGCACGGCAGCGCCACTCAGCGCGAGGTGCCCGCTTCTCCCGCTCAGTCCCCGCGCTGGCAGCCGGGTGCCGCCGAGAGCGAAGCCTCGACCCAGGCCCCTGCCGATGGCAACCAGCAGGTGTTCTCCGCCGTCGACAAGGCCGTCACCGCCGCACAGGCGCAGGGCGTGCAGCTGCCGCAACCGGCGCTCGACGCGTACAACGCCTTCAAAGCCAGTGGCGCCAAACTCGATCCGTCGATCGTGAACTTCTACGAGGCGAACAAGGGCCTGCTGCCCAACTAGACCGCTCACATAGTTTCCCCCTGCAGGGAAGGCCCGCATCTCGCGATGCGGGCCTTCCCTGCGTTTCCGGGGAGCATGAAGCGTGTATGCCCGCCGACGGCCTGCCTGCGACGCGAGCGCGGCGATGTCCGCCCGGATAGGACGCCTGGATACGGGACCCCGGATACGAAAAAGACCCGCCTTCCTATTACAGGAACGCGGGTCTTCTTCGTGTTCGCGTCAGCGGTTGACCACCGTGTGCGGATGCACGTAGGGCAGGGTGTCAGCCGGCACCGGAAACTCGGTGTCCTCACCGTAGGGCGAGAGGCCACCGGAACGGGTCGACGACAATTCGGTAACCGCGTGGTCACCGTGGTCCACCTCGGGCCAGCCGTTGTCGACGTAGGGTTTCTTCGATTTGTTCACCACGGCCTCATTCTGGCATGTTCGCTCGCCGTAGTCTGGATTGGATGACCACGACCGATGCCCGAGCCTCCGACGACGGCGCCGGGACGCATTCCGGGGCCGACGCCGGACCCGCCGAGCTCGGCACACTCACCGACTGGCTGAGCTCCCGCAGCGACGACGATCTGGTCCGGCTGCTGGGTTTGCGCCCCGACCTCGCCGTGCCGTTGCCCGGTTCGATGACCGTACTGGCCGCCCGCGCGGAACAGCGGGCGTCGGTGCTGCGTGCCGCCGACGATCTGAACACACTCGAGTTCGCCGTAATCGAAACTCTCGCCGCGCACAACGCATTCGGCGGCGGCCGCCAGGAGCGCCCGCTGCCGCGCCGGCGCCTGCACGAATTGCTCGCCGATCGGGTATCCGCCGTCGCTGTCGACGCCGCGCTCGCGCGCCTGATCGAGCGCGCGGTGGTGTGGGGCACCGAGGAACTGTTCGTCGTGCCCGCCGCGCCGGAGGCCCTGCCGTGGCCGATGGGGGCCACCACGGAACTCCCCGACGCACTGACAGAGCCTGAGATCGAGACGGCGCTGCGCGAGATCGGCGGCGCCGAACGCGCTCTGCTGGACAAGCTCGCGACCACCGGCCCCCGCGGCCGCACCCGCGACGCCGCGCCCGGCACAGATGCGGAGCGGCCCATCCAGCGGCTACTGGCCCGCCGGCTGCTGATCTGGATCGACGACGAGACCGTCGAACTCCCTCCGGCCGTCGGCCAAGTGCTGCGGCGCGAACCGGTCACCGATCCCCACGTGCTCACGCCCCCGCAGCCACAGACCCGCGAGCACTCCGCCGCCGACGTGAACGCCGCGGCGGCCGGTGAGGTCGGCGAGTTGCTGCGCCACGCCGGCGACATCCTCGAGGTTGTCTCCCAGGTGCCGGCGCCGGTGCTGCGGGCGGGCGGCCTGGGGGTGCGAGAACTGCGGCGCATCGCCAAACAGACCGGGCTCGACGAGACGCGGGTAGGGCTGCTCGTGGAGGTGCTGGCCGCGGCCCGGCTGCTGGACAAGGGAATTCCCGAGCCGCCGCCGGACAACGACGCCGGTGAGGATTTCTGGGCCCCCACGATCGCCTCGGACGGCTGGCTGGAGGGCCCGGCGGCGCGCCGGTGGGCGGTGCTCGCGCACGCCTGGCTCGATTTGGACCGCTTCCCGTGGATGATCGGCCTGCGCGATGTGAACGACAAGCCGCTGGCCGCCCTCTCGGCGGAGCTGCGCACCGCGCACGCGGTCCCCGATCGGCGTGCGATCCTGGCGGTGACCGCGGAGTTCCCGCCGGGTACGGCGATCACGGCCGCCGATGTGGCGCGGGTGCTGAGCTGGCGAATGCCGCGGCGGCGCAGGCATTTCCGCATCGAGGCGGTCGAGCGCACGCTGTCGGAAGCGGCGGCGCTGGGGGTGGTCGGCCGCGGCGCGCTCACCTCCGCGGGCCGGGCGCTGCTGCACGGCACCGTCGCCGACGCCGAGGCCGAAATGGACGCGGCCCTGCCCGAACCGGTCGATCACGTGCTGGTGCAAGCCGATCTGACCGTGGTCGCCCCGGGGCCGCTCGTGCCGGAACTGCGGGAGCGCATCGCCCTGGTCGCCGATATCGAATCCGCGGGCGCGGCAACCGTCTACCGCATCGGCGAAGGGTCGGTGCGGCGCGCGCTCGACGCCGGCATGACCGCCGCCGAACTGCATCAGCTGTTCACCGCCCATTCGCGCACCCCCGTCCCGCAATCGCTGACGTACCTGATCGACGACGTGGCACGCAGGCACGGGCGCTTGCGCGTCGGGATGGCGCAATCGTTCGTGCGCAGTGAGGATCCGGCGTTGCTGGCCGAGGTGCTGGCGGCACCCGTGGCGGGACAGCTGGCATTGCGAGCCGTCGCGCCGACGGTGGCGATCTCGCAGGCGCCGCTGGGCGAGGTGCTCGAGCAGCTGCGCGCGGCGGGGTTCAGTCCGGCCGGTGAGGATTCGTCGGGGGCGATCGTGGATCTGCGCCCGCGCGGGGCGCGGCTGTCCACCCGGCCGAACGAACGCCACGCCTGGCGGCCCACCCCGCCCAGTGCCGAACAGCTGCGGCTTCTGGTGGGCGAACTGCGCGCCGGGGAGAAGGCCGCCCGCAGCCGGTCCGGGCAGCGGGTGCGTAGCGACGGCACCCGCACGAGTACCGCGGCCACACTGGCGCTGCTGCAACTGGCGGTGCGGGTGCGCCGCCCGGTGCATATCGGTTACGTCGACGCCCAGGGCGTGGCCACCCAGCGCATCGTGGAACCGGTGCGGGTGGCCGGTGGCCAGCTGGATGCCACCGATCCGGACACCGGCGCGATCCGGCACTTCACCTTGCACCGGATCGCGTCGGTGGCCCTGGTCGAGCCGTGAACCGCGGCTCGTAGCGGCCTCAGCTCTTGGGGTTGGCCAGACAGAACGTGGTCTTGGGCTCCGAGAGCGTCAGGAAGGTCGAATTCGCATCGCAGAGGAATTCGTCGTTCTGACCGTCGACCCGCTTGACGACCTTGACCGTCGCGTCCGCCGAGTCGCAGTCGGCGTAGGAGTATCCGGTCGTCTTGTCCTCGTGATAGCAGCTGCCCTGTTTGAGGTTGGGCGCCAGGCACAGGAATGCGGTGGTACCGCCGTTGAAGGTCTCCTCGTACGAGGAGTATTCGGCCCCGCAGTCCTGCTTCTTGTCGGAGGTCGATTTCACCGTGTAGACGGCCTTGGCCGAGGAGCAATCCACCGGCTCGGTCTTGGAATCTGCGGGCGATCCCTCCAGCACGTTGATGCAGTCACCGACCTTCGCGCGGGCGGTGTCGGATTTTGCCGCATCGGAAAACATCGAACAGCCGGTCACAGTCAGGGCGGCGACCGCCATGAGCGCCAGCACGAGACCCTTGAGCGGTCTCGGTCCTGCGAACTTCACCTACGAAAACCTTTCTCGCCGAGCCGTTCACCAATGGCGAACGTGGTGGGGAGGATACCCGCCCGCCCTGCCGGGCGGGTCCCGCCTCACATATGCAGCGAGTGCAGGCCGTACATACCCATCAGCGAATAGTTGACGATGCTGGGCAGCAGGTGGTTGAGAAGCAGGAGCCCGAAATAATTCACGATCCGATACACCTTTCGAATATCCGCGAGCGCAGCCGCACACGCGCGATCTGTAGTCGATATCCTCGCCCGAATCGTTACGCTCTGCAGCATGAAGCTCGAGCAGACGACCGCAGAGCTCTATGCCCTCGACCCCGCCGAATTCGTGGCCGCTCGCGACGAAGCGGCCCGCACCGCGCGCGCGAACGGCGATAAACAGCTGGCCACGGCGATATCGCGGCTGCGGCGTCCGACCGTCGCGGCGTGGTCGGTGAATCTGCTGGCGCACAAGGCAACCCAGGAATTGGGGGCACTGCTGGATCTCGGCGAGGCGTTGCGCGAGGCGCAGCGCACCCTGTCCGCCGACCGGATGCGCACCCTCGCCGACCAACGCCGCAAAGCGGTGAACGCGTTGACGGACAAGGCCGCTCGCCTCGCCTCGGACGCGGGGAAGAAGCTCACCGAGCCGGTGTTGCGTGAGGTCGCGCAGACCCTCAATGCGGCACTGGCGGATCCGGAGGTCACCGACCAGGTCCGTGCCGGCGTGCTGACCGCCGCGGTCGACTACGCCGGTTTCGGCCCGGCCGGGCCCGCCTTGGCCGCCGTTCCCGACGAGCGGTCCGAGGAACCGGCCGACATCGGCGCCGAGGAGCTGGCCGCCGCCCGGGAAGCGCTGGAATCCGCTCGGGCGGAACGTGATTCGACGGCGGACGACCTCGAACGGCAGCGCTCCGACGTGGCCGCCCTGGACGAGCGGATCACCGCGTTGCGCGACGAACTCGCGCAGGCCGAGGAATCCCGCCGATTCGCCGCCGCCGGGGTGACATCCGCCGAAGCGGCGTTGCGACGAGCCGATACCGAACTGGAGCAGGCGCAGCAGCGCGTGGACGACCTGGACCGGTAACCGCGAAACAGGTTGCCGCCGATCATCTTCGGCGGCAACAGCGGATCAGCCGCGCAGCGAACCCGGGTACAGGTACTCGTCCGGCGGCGGCGTGGTGGTGTCGAGCCAGGCGGTGAAGAATCCGCTGAGATCCGTCGTGGTCTTCGTTTGGATGAAGCTGCGGAATTCCGGCATGGAAGCGTTACCGTAGGCATGGGACCGCACGAATTGCGCTACGGCGGGAAAGAACACGTCGTCACCGAGTTCGTGGCGCAGGGCGTGCAGGAACAACGGTCCGCGCGAATACACCGTGGTGAATTCGTTTCCGGCGCCGGGATTCTGCAGCGGAATCTCCCAGTAGGCGGGCTTGTCGAGGGTTTTGGCGATCGTGCGGCGGTAGAGGGCGTCGACATCCTTACCCTCTTTCCGTTCCGGCCACAGATAATCGGCGGTATAGCTGGCGAAGCATTCGTTGAGGCACACATCCGACCAGTTCCGCACCGACATCGAATCGCCCCACCACTGGTGGGTGTTCTCGTGGACGACGGTGTTGAAATCGGTCCACGGCGCGTAGATGGGCCGGGTCTGGGTCTCCAGCGAGAAGTGCAGGTCGGTGTCGACGTAGATACCGCCGCCGCTTTCGAACGGATACGGGCCGTAGAGGGATTCGAGGAAATCGAGCACCTCCGGCAGCCGCTGCTCGAGTGCCTTGCCCTTGTCC
This sequence comes from Nocardia sp. 852002-51101_SCH5132738, assembly GCF_001665695.1. NCBI lineage: Bacteria > Bacillati > Actinomycetota > Actinomycetes > Mycobacteriales > Nocardiaceae > Nocardia > Nocardia sp. 852002-51101_SCH5132738. The sequence continues at coordinate 48,258 of NZ_LZML01000146.1, forward strand.
GCACCCGGCGCGAAGGCGCTGATCAGCGGAGTGCCGTTCGCGCGGCGCTGTTCGAGGAAATCGAAGTGGTCGATCGCGACGGTGGTGAGATAGCCGATCGAGGGATGTTTCGAACTCCACGTCACGGTCCGCTTGTCGCCGGCGACGGTATCGCTGATTCGCAGTCCGTTCGAAACCGCTTGCCACTCTTGCGGAATCGTCACCCGCAAGTCGAAAGTCGCCTTGTCCAAGGGTGTGTCGTTGAGCGGGTACCAGGTGGTCGCCGAATGCGGCTCACCGGCGGCGAAGGCACCACCGCTCGGTGAGATGGTCCAGCCGGAATCGGGGTCGTCGGATTCGTTACCCGCATAGTCGACCGTCACCGTGAACGGCAGCCCGGGCAGCACCGGCAGCGCCGGTGTGACGGTCAGTTCGTGTTCACCGCCGGTGGTGAAGCCCGCAGGCAGGTTGTTCACCGACACCTTGGACACCGCGGGCCCGGCGTAGTCGAGGTTGAACGCGCGCAGCGGCTGCGTCGACACCGCGTCGATCCGCGCCGTACCGGCGAGATGCCTGCTCGGCGGGTCGTAATCGATGGCGACGTCGTAGTGCTGCACGTCGTAGCCGCCGTTGCCGTCGTCGGGATAGTAGGGGTCGCCGAGGCCGGGCGATCCGGTGAACGGATCGGCGGCGGTCTGGGCCAGCACCGGGATCGGTTGCACCTGGCCGGGGAGCACCAGCGCCACCCCGCACAACGCTCCCGCCGTGAGACACCGTGCCCAGGCATGCGACTTCATCGACCCTCCACCCCTTTCGCGGCACGGTGTGCCGACCATCAGCCGATGCTAGTCGGCCCCGCTGCGCGCCGGAACCGCCACACACGTCACCCGCGCAGTTCCTCGGGCAGTTGCTGCGGATCCAGCAGCAGCCGTTGGGAATCGACGCGGCCCACTTTCTCGGCGAGGCCGAGATTGTCGGCCAGCAATTTCCATTCCACATCGCTGATCGCGGTCCGGGCGCGCTCGATCACGCCCAGGTCGCGGGTGCCCCAGGCGATCGGCATGGCGCTCACCGCTTGGCGCAGATCGCCGACCGACCGCGGCGCGCGATCAGCCCGCACGGTCACCGCCGGAACCTGCTCCCCCGCGTCGGTGTCGTGCCCCGGCAGGGCACGTACGACGCGGGTGATCAGCGCGTAGCGCGGCACGGCGCCGGGTTTGGCGAGGTTCACCAGCGCGAGCAGCGTGATCCCCTTCGGGTGCCGTCCCGACACCACGGCCGGGACCAGCTCGCCCTCGGCGTACAACTTCTCGATGCGCGAGCGGTACGGCGTCCACAGCGCCACGAACAGCGCGGTGATGGTCGCCAATGCGAAGGCCACCGCCAGGAGGAACGAATACGGGTGATTGAGCCAGATCAGCCCCGCGGTACCGAGGCCGAGCACGATGGCCGCGGTGAAGGCCAGGATCCGCAGCCGCCGGATATCGCGGACGACTTCGTTCACCGCCCGGGCATGTTCGCGGTCGACCGCGAATTCGAAGCGTCGCACGTGTCAAATCCTCACATCTGTCCGGCAGCGGTAACCCAGCGGCGCGCCCACCGCGGCCCGATCGGCTGCCCTACCCGATCGCCGGGCCCAGCAGATCGTCCGCATCGGTGATGCGATAGGCATACCCCTGTTCGGCAAGGAAACGCTGGCGGTGGGCCGCGTATTCGGCATCCAGCGTGTCACGTGCCACCACCGAGTAGAAATGCGCCTGACCACCGTCGGACTTCGGGCGCAGCAGCCGGCCCAGACGCTGGGCCTCCTCCTGACGGGAACCGAAGGTGCCCGAAACCTGCACGGCCACGGACGCTTCCGGCAGATCGATGGAGAAGTTCGCGACCTTGCTGACCACGAGGACCGGGATTTCACCGTTGCGGAAAGCGTCGAACAGCGCCTCACGCTCCTTGGTGCGGGTCGAACCCTGAATGACCGGAGCGTTGAGGTGTTCGCCGAGTTCGTCGAGCTGATCGAGATAGGCCCCGATCACCAGGCTGGGCGCGTCGCGGTGCCGGGCCAGGATGGATTCGACGACGGGGAGTTTGGTGCGCGCGGTGGAGCAGAGCTTGTAGCGTTCCTCCGGTTCCGCGGTGGCGTAGGCCATGCGTTCGGCTTCGGTGAGGGTGACCCGTACCTCGATGCAGTCGGCCGGCGCGATCCAGCCCTGGGCCTCGATGTCCTTCCACGGCGCGTCGTAGCGCTTCGGACCGATCAGCGAGAACACGTCGCCCTCGCGGCCGTCCTCGCGCACCAGCGTCGCGGTGAGCCCGAGCCGGCGCCGCGACTGCAGGTCGGCGGTCATCCGGAACACCGGGGCGGGCAGCAGGTGGACCTCGTCGTAGATGACCAGGCCCCAGTCGCGGCTGTCGAACAGTTCCAGGTGCTTGTATTCGCCCTTGGTCTTGCGGGTGATCACCTGATAGGTCGCGATGGTGACCGGGCGGATCTCCTTGCGCTCGCCGGAGTACTCCCCGATCTCTTCCTCGGTCAGCGAGGTGCGGGCGAGCAGTTCTCGCTTCCACTGCCTACCTGCCACGGTGTTGGTGACCAGGATCAACGTCGTCGCCTGGGCCTTGGCCATCGCGGCGGCGCCCACCATGGTCTTGCCCGCCCCGCAGGGCAGCACCACCACACCGGAACCACCGGCCCAGAACGAGTCGGCGGCCAGCTCCTGATAGTCGCGCAGATGCCATTCGTGCGTGGCGAAGTCCAGATCGATGCGATGCGCCTCGCCGTCGACGTAGCCGGCGAGGTCCTCGGCGGGCCAGCCGATCTTCAACAGCATCTGTTTGATCCGCCCACGCTCGGACGGGTGCACGACGACCGTGTCGTCGTCGATGCGGGCGCCGAGCATAGGCTGAATCTTCTTGTGCCGCAACACTTCTTCCAGCACGGCGCGATCCAGGCTCACCAGCACCAGGCCGTGGGCGGGATGCTTGACCAGCTGCAACCGCCCGTAGCGGGCCATGGTCTCGACCACGTCGACCAGCAGCGGCTGCGGCACCGCATAACGCGAATAGCTGACCAGCGCGTCGACGACCTGTTCGGCGTCGTGCCCCGCCGCCCGCGCGTTCCACAGCGCCAGCGGCGTGACCCGGTAGGTGTGCACGTGCTCGGGTGCGCGTTCGAGTTCGGCGAACGGCGCGATCGCCTGCCGGGCCGCATCGGCCTGCTCATGGTCGACCTCGAGCAGCAGGGTCTTGTCGCTCTGCACGATGAGCGGTCCGTCCGTCACGGCACCTCCTCCAGATTCTCGGGCCGGCCCCCTGCGCCCCCTGCGCACGAGGAATACGTCCCACATTGTTGCCGGGACCCCCGACAAACCTTCATCAACCCTACGCGAGCTGGGCAGATGTTCGCTGTGAGTGCACTCGCAGCCGGACGCGTCAGAGCGCCGATCCGGACCCGCGCAGGGGCGGCCAGTCGGTGGCCGGCTCCGGCGGGTCGCCGGCCAGCCGCCCGGCGACCCAGGAATCCCTGCGCACGCCGCGCTGCACAGCCGCCCCACGCAGCAGCCCTTCGTAGTGGAAGCCGGTCCGCCGCACCACCGCGGCGGAGGCGAGGTTGCCGACGAACGCCCGCCACTCGATGCGGGCCAGGCCGAGCCCCTCGGCGGCGAAAGCGAAATCACAGACCAGCCGGACGCTGCGGGTCATCAACCCGCGCCCGCGCACCGCGTCGCTGAGCCAGAAGCCGATCTCGGCGGCCCCGGGCTGCGGCCCGGCCTCGAGGCCGACCATGCCGGCCACCGGCCCCTGCGCTGCCGTGCGCACGGCCCAGACCGGACTGCGGGCCGCCCACCCGGGCGCGACGATATCGGTCAGGAATCCCACCGCGTCGGCCCGCCGATACGGCACCGGCACCGTCGTCCACTCCGGGATCGACGGCTGCCGGCAGCACGCGACGATCGCGTCGATATCGGCCTCGGCCGGGCGCGACAACCACACCGTCCCGTCGGTCAGTTCACAGTCCTCCACGGCTTCATGCTGGCACGCAACCCAGCGGTGGCCCAGCGGATTTCCGGCGACCGTAGAATCGGACCAATGGTTGCCGCGTTGCTCGCCGATTTGTTCGAATCTCATCGGGCGCATCTGCTCTCGGTGGGCTATCGGCTGACCGGCAGCGTGGCCGACGCCGAGGACGCGGTGCAGGAAAGCTGGCTGCGGCTGGCCACCACCCATCAGTCCGAGATCGAGGACCTGCGCGCCTGGCTGACGACCGTGGTCAGCCGGATCTGCCTGGATCGGCTGCGCAGCGCCGCCTTCCGGCGGGAAAGCTATGTGGGACAATGGCTTCCGGAGCCGATCGTGACCCGCGTGACGCCCTCCAGCCTGCCGGATCCGCTGGAATCGGTGGTGCGCAAGCAGGATTGCCGTTTCGCCGCGCTGGTGGTCCTCGACACCCTGACGCCGCCGCAGCGGGTGGCATTCGTATTGCACGACGGGTTCTCGGTGCCGTTCGACGAGATCGCCGAACTGCTCGAGGTGACGCCCGAGGCGGCCCGCCAGCTCGCGGTCCGGGCCCGGAAATCCCTGGCCGCGGCCCCGGAACCGGTATCGGACACCGAACATCTGGCCGCCGTCCAGCGACTGCTCGAGGCGCTGTATTCCGGCGATGTGGCGGCGGTCGTCGCGGCCCTGCATCCGGATTCGGTGTTCATCGGCGATACCGGCGGCACCGCGAAGACGGCGGCGCGGGCGATCGTCGGCGCGGACAAGATCGCGCGGTTCGTCCTCGGGCTCATCCGGATGTATCAGGTGGAACAGGCCGAACTCTCGCCCACCGGTTCCGATCGATTCGAATTCGTCGGCGTCAACGGCCAACTCGGGTTGCTGCTGCACGAGCGCGCTCCGCGCAACGGTGCGCCGGGATCACCACCGCGCGTGGTCGGCTTCACCGTCCGCGACGGATTGGTCTGGGGCACTTACGATGTCGCCAATCCCGCGAAGCTCGGCGGCATTCGCCTGCCCCGGGATCCGGCGTAGCCGCCGGAACGCATCGAGCGTCCCGGCGGCTCGTGACTACGGAGTGGACGAACCGGTCCACATGTCCGGGGTGCTCGAACCGAGTCCCCAGTTGCCCGTGGACGATCCGGTACCCCAGTTCGGCGTCGAGGATCCCCAGCCCCAATCGTTGCTGAAGATGTTGTGCAGGGTGTCGTTGATGTATCCGAGGACCGTTCCCGCCGCCGGATGCAGCAGAAGGTCGAGATAGGAGGCCATACATCGCCCCTTTCGAGCCACCACCGAAGTGGTTGTGAGATAGAACACGGGGAGGCTAGCTGTCACCAGGAAACCGCACAACCATGCAGGTCAGAAGCCCGAATGAAATGTGAAACATAGCCTTTCGCTATCGCACCGCAACCGTAGCGAACGGGCGGCAAGCATCGCCCCGATCCCCGGCCCGGGGTGTGCGCCGCGGGCACGACGGCGGTATCGCTACGTTGGGACCATGCCAGCCATCCCCACCGTCGCCCGCCTGCGCCCGTTCCGCGCCACGATCTTCGCGGAGATGACCGAGCTGGCCGTGCGCCACGACGCGATCAACCTCGGCCAGGGATTCCCCGATTCGGACGGCCCGGCCGCGATGCTGGAGGTGGCCCGCACCGCCATCGCCGACGGACTGAACCAGTACCCACCCGGGCGCGGGATGCCCGTGCTGCGCTGGGCGATCGCGGCGGACCGGAAGCGCCGCTACGGGGTGGACTACGACGTCGAATCGCAGGTCGTGGTCACCGTCGGCGCCACCGAGGCGATCGCGGCGGCGGTGCTGGGCCTGGTGGAGGCCGACGAGGAGGTGGTGCTGATCGAGCCGTACTACGACTCCTACGCCGCGGTGGTCGCCCTGGCCGGCGCCACCCGCCGCACCGCGCGGCTGGTGCCGGACGGCAACGGATTCGTCCTCGACCTGGACAGCCTGCGCGCGGCGATCACGCCGAAAACCCGCATGCTGCTGCTGAATTCGCCACACAACCCGACCGGCGCGATCCTGTCCCGGGCCGACCTCGAGGCGATCGCGGAGCTGGCTCGCGAGCACGACCTGATCGTGGTCTCCGACGAGGTGTACGAACATCTCGTCTACGACGGCAACACCCACATCAGCATCTCGACGCTGCCCGGCATGGTCGAGCGCACGATTGTGATCTCCAGTGCGGCCAAGACTTTCAGCGTCACCGGCTGGAAGATCGGCTGGGCGTGCGGCCCGGCACCACTGATCGACGGGTTGCTGGCCGCCAAGCAGTTCATGAGCTTCGTCGGTGGCGGGCCGTTCCAGCCGGCGGTCGCCTACGCCCTCGAACACGAGCAGCAGTGGGTCGCCGATCTCCGTGACAGCCTGTCCGACAAGCGCATTCGGCTCTCGGAGGCACTGGCCGATGCCGGATTCCGGGTCAAGCGCAGCGATGCGACCTATTTCGTCTGCGCCGATATCAGCCCGTTGAGTTCGGCCGACGCACTGGTCTTCTGCCGGGAGCTGCCGCAGCGGCTCGGCGTCGTCGCGGTCCCGATCGAGGTGTTCGCCGACGACCGCGAATCGTGGAACCGCCTGGTGCGCTTCGCATTCTGCAAGCGGGACGACACACTCGACGAGGCGGTCCGCCGTCTGCACGCGGCCCACGTGTGATCGGCGCGGCGCACGATCGAGCGGTCACCTTCGCCCCGAGCCGCGAACGAAGGTGACCGCGAGCCTGTCTCAGCCGCGGCGCCGGGCCACCGCGTCGGCGAGGCGGTCCAGCTGCGCCGCCGTGGTCTCCCAGTCCAGGCAGGCGTCGGTGATCGACTGGCCGTAGGTCAGATCGTCGGCGTGGCCGAGGGTGAGGTCCTGACGGCCGGCGACCAGGAAGCTCTCCATCATCACACCCACCACCGCGCGGTCACCCGCGGCGATGCGCTCGGCGATATCGGTGACCACGTCGACCTGCTTGTTGTGGTCCTTGTTGCTGTTGCCGTGGCTGGCGTCGACGACCACTCGCTGCGGCAGCCCGGCCTTCTCCAGGCGCAGGCAGGCCTCGGCGACGGAGGCGGCGTCGTAGTTCGTGCCGGCGCTCCCGCCGCGCAGGATCACGTGGCAGTCCGGGTTGCCGCTGGTGCGGATCAGCGCCGAGCGACCGTCGAGGTCGGTGCCGGGGAAGACGTGGCTGGCCCCGGCCGCGCGCACCCCGTCCACGGCCACCTGCACATCACCGTCGGTGCCGTTCTTGATCCCGACCGGCATCGACAGCGCGCTGGAGAGCTGCCGGTGCACCTGGCTGGCCGCGGTGCGCGCGCCGATCGCACCGTAGGAGACCAAGTCCGCGATGTACTGCGGCGTGATCGGATCGAGGAATTCGCAGGCCACCGGCAGTCCGAGACCGGTGATGTCGACCAGCAGCCGCCGCCCCAGTCCGAGACCGGTGTTGACGTCGAACGAACCGTCCAGATGCGGATCGTTGATCAGGCCCTTCCACCCGAGCGTGGTCCGCGGCTTCTCGAAGTAGACCCGCATCACGATGTGCAGACGATCGGAGAGTTCGGCGCCCTTGGCGGCCAGGCGGCGCGCGTAGTCGAGAGCGGCCTCGGGGTCGTGCACCGAACACGGACCGACGACGACCATCAGGCGGTCGTCGGCGCCGTCGAGGACTTTCACGGTGGCGGCGCGGCCGGCCCGCACGGTGTCGGCGAGCGCATCGTCGATCGGATGCTCGCGGCGAACCTCGGCGGGCGAGAGCAGGGGACTGATACTCAGCGTGCGCTGATCGTCGAGGTCACTGTGTGAGGCATCGACATCGGCTGCGGTGGTCATGATGGGTTCCTTTTCTCAGGCCGACCCACCGAACGAGATCCCGTGGAGCCGGTCTGCAATCCGGCTCGGGGTGGGAGAAGGTCAGCGCGGGTCACCGACCGACCCACCCGGGGCCGGCTTGGTAAACCAGAAATACGCGCGCTGCACGAGGGTGACTGTACCAGGGGCGCGGCGGGAGTGGATTCGACCGGGTGGCCGGACGTGACGGTCCCCACAGGCGCGGCGGACGCGACGGGGCCCGGCCGGGATCGAACGATCCTGTGCCGGGCCCGAATTCGCGTGCGGCGGTCAGAACATGCCGGGCTCATAGGTGCCCGCCGGGGTGCCCGCGATGACGTTGAGCCGGTTGTAGGCGTTGATCAGCGCGATCAGCGAGATCAGGGCGCCGATCTGCTCGTCGTCGTAGTGCTTGCGCACCTGCTGCCAGGTCTCCTCGCTGATGCCGCGGTGGACATCGGCGAGGCGGGTGCCTTCCTCGGTCAGCGCGAGCGCGGCCCGCTCGGCATCGGTGAACACGATCGCCTCTCGCCACGCGGCGACCAGGTTGAGCCGCACCGAGGTCTCGCCCGCGGCGGCCGCATCCTTGGAATGCATATCGGTGCAGAAGCCGCAGCCGTTGATCTGGCTGGCGCGCAGCTTGACCAGTTCCTGCGTCGCCTTGGGCAGCGGCGAGTTGTCCACGACCTGGCCGGCGTTACCGATCCGCTTGACGAACTTGGCGGCGATCTCGTTGCTGAACAGAGCGAAACGGGGTTCCATGACCATCCTCCTGTACACAGTGAGCCGCGCTTCGCGGCGTCGCTACACAGAGATGACGGCGCAGCACCCACCCGGTGTGACATCCGCGGAAGTGATGCCGATCACACCGATTCGAAGCGGCTCAGCGGCGGGCGAACGAGTAGGTCACGTCGGTGAGTTGTTCGGACAGGTCCCAGAGGCGGCGGGCGGTGACCTCGTCGCGGGAGGCGGCCGAGGAGCCGCAGCGCTCGGGATAACCACGCAGGCCGCCCAGGTGGGTCGGGCCGTAGAAGGCGCCGGGTTCGACCTTCGCAGTGGCGGCGTAAAGGCTTGGTAGCGCGCCCATTTCGGCCGACTGGGCGAGAATCCGGTTGCCCAGGGCCATGATCGCGTCCAGGAACGACTCCGTATGCGATTGCAGTTCGGTGCTGGCGTAGCCGGGATGGGCCGCGACCGAGACCTTCGGCGAACCGGCCGCGGACAGGCGGCGCTGGAGTTCGTAGGCGAACATCAGATTCGCCAGTTTCGACTGACCGTAGGCACGCCAGCGTTCGTAGCGCCGATGCTGGTAGTTCGGATCGGCGAGGTCGATGCGGCCGATCATATGGGCGCCGCTGGATACCGTGACGACGCGATCGGAGATCTTGTCGAGCAGCAGTCCGGTCAGCGCGAAATGGCCGAGATGGTTGGTGCCGAACTGCATTTCGAAGCCGTCGGCGGTGCGGCGCAGCGGCAGGGCCATCACGCCGGCGTTGTTGATCAGCACATCGGCGCCCTCGATCGTGCGCGCGAATTCGCGAATCGAGGACAGGTCGGCCAGGTCGAGCCTGCGCACCTGCACCCGTTCGCCGATGGTGTCGGCGACCGCCCGGGCCTTCACCTCGTCGCGGCAGGCCATGATCACCTGCGCACCGGCCTGCGCCAGGGCCCTGGTGGTGGCCGCGCCCAGTCCGCTGTTCGCGCCGGTCACGATGATCGTGCGACCGCTCTGGTCCGGAATATCGGAGATGTTCCAACCGCTCACCCGCACGAGTCTAGGCGGGCACCGGCCGCTCCGCGCTGTTGTCGCGAGCCGGGCCGTGGCGTTTCGGGTCGCCCGTGACGCGACACGACCTCACCTGATATAGGGTTGCCTAACCTATCTAAGGCAGCTCGACACTGCGCAGCTCGACCGGTGAGGCGTTACCCGTGACTTCGATATCCCCCGCTCAGCAGGACCTGCTCGACGGTTACGTACCGTATCCGGCCGAACTCGCCGAAACTTATCGGGCCGCGGGCTACTGGCGCGGCGAACCGCTGGGCGAGCTGCTGCGCGACGCCGCCCGCCGCGGGCCCCGGCGTCCCGCCCTGCACACCGAGAGCGGGCCGATCGACTATGCCGAACTCGATCGCCGCGCCGATCGCGCGGCCCACGGGCTACTCGCCTTCGGACTCGAGCCCGGCGACCGCGTAGTGGTTCAACTGCCCAATGTGACCGAATTCGTGGAGGTGCTGTTCGGGCTGCTGCGCGCCGGGATCGTGCCCGTACTGGCCCTGCCGGCGCATCGGCAGGCCGAGATCGAACATCTGACCCGGCTGTCGGGGGCCGCCGGCTACATCGTCGCCGACAAGGCCGGCGACTTCGACTACCGCGAACTGGCGGCCGCGGTGGCCGCGCGGGTGCCGTCGTTGCGCACGATCTTCGTACTCGGCGATCCCGGCGACTACGTCGATCTGCGAACGATTGCGCGCGAAGGCGATTCGCTGCCGGAAGTCGATGCGTCCGGTATCGCGGTGATGCTCGTTTCCGGCGGCACCACCGGCCTGCCGAAACTCATCGCCCGCACCCACGACGACTACCACTACAACGCCCGCGCCGGCGCCGAAATCTGCGCACTGAGCTCCGACGACGTGTACATGGCGACACTGCCCGCCGCACACAACTTTCCGCTCTCCTGCCCGGGCATTCTGGGCGCGGTCGCCGCGGGCGCGTCGGTCGTCATGCTGGCCGACCCGAGCCCGGAGAACGCGTTCGCGACCATCGAACGCCACGGCGTCACCGTGACGGCGGTGGTCCCGCCGCTGGCCCAATTGTGGTGTGCCGCGGTGGAATGGGAGGAGGCCGACCTGTCCAGCCTACGGCTGCTGCAGGTCGGTGGCGCGAAATTGGCCGAGGTCAATGCCCGCGAGGTGACTCCGGCCCTGGGCGCGACCCTGCAGCAGGTGTTCGGCATGGCCGAGGGACTGATCAACTACACCCGCCTCGACGATGCCGAGGAAACGATTCTGATCTCCCAGGGCCGCCCGCTCTCCCCCGCCGACGAGGTCCGCGTGGTCGACGGCGAGGGTAACGACGTCGCACCCGGCGAGGAGGGCGAACTGCTCACCCGTGGTCCGTACACCATTCGCGGCTATTACCGTGCGCCGGAACACAATTCCCGCGCCATCACCCCCGACGGCTACTACCGCAGCGGTGATCTGGTGCGGCAACTGCCGAGCGGGCATCTGATCGTCTCGGGCCGGATCAAGGATGTGATCAATCGCGGCGGCGAGAACGTCTCCTGCGACGAACTCGAGGAACACCTGCTGGCCCATCCCGCGGTCCGGCACGCGGCCGCGGTCGGACTGCCCGACGCGGCCCTCGGCGAAAAGGTCTGTGCCGTCCTGGTGATCGACGGCGAGATGCCGAGCCTGGCCGAGATCAAGGAGTTCCTCACCGCTCGCGGCCTGGCGACCTACAAACTGCCCGACCTTCTCGAACAGGCCGACGCGCTGCCGTTCACCGCCGTCGGCAAGATCGACAAGAAGGTGCTGCGGGCCCGCTACGACACGCAGACCGCGACCGCGCCGAACCGAGCCTGACCGCCGTACCGAACTCTCGTCCCACGGCCCCTCCGGTACGAGAAAGCCCGGCGGTAGGTCCCGCCGGGCTCGTTCTATCGGGCTTCGACGACGTAAGGCGCTACGCTGCCCAGCTTTTCGCAGGTCTCGGTGAATTCGCGCTCCGGGCGCGACTGGGAGACGATGCCGGCTCCGGCGCGCAGCCAAGCGCCCTCCGCGGTCTGGTAGATCGCCCGCAGCACCAGCGTGGCCTCCAGCGCGCCGCCCGGCGAAACGGTCACCACCGCACCGGAATAAAGGCCGCGGGCGTCGTGGTCGAGACGGAACACCGCGTCCACGCCGGTGCGCTTGGGGATACCGGAGGCGGTCACCGAGGGGAACAGCATTTCCAGCGCATCCCAGGCGCTCTTGCCCTCGGCGAGGGTGCCTCGCACGGTGGAGGCCAGATGTTGCACACTCCCGCGTTCGCGCACCGCCATGAAATCGGAGACGGCGGTGCTGCCCGGCTCGGCCACCGCGGCGATCTCGCCGAACGAGGTCTGCACCGAAATGGCGTGCTCGACAATTTCTTTCGGATCACCCACCAGCTCTTCGCGCGCGGCGACATCGGCCGTCTCGCCGCGACCGAAGGCGCGGGTGCCGGCCAGCGGCTCGGTGGTCACGACCCGGTGGCGGTCGACCGAGGCCACCAGCTCGGGACTGAATCCGGCCGCCTCCAGGCCGCCCAGTCGCAACAGGAACGAGCGCGCGGGCGTGTTGTTGGCGCGCCCGAGCCGATAGGTCTGCGGAACGTCCACGGGGAAGGGCAGATCCACCTTTCGCGACAGGATCACCTTCTGATACCGCCCGTCCCGGATCTCGTCGACCGCCTCGAGGACCCGGCCGCGATAGTCGGTGGGATCGATGGTGACATCCACCGGCCGCGCCGACGCCGGAGGTGTCGCACTCGCCTGCGCGATCAGTTCGTGGATCTCCGCGGTCTCGCGGGGCGTCGCACCGGACACCCGCACGCCGGAGGCGTCGATGCGCACCTCGATGCGCGGAATCATCAGCTGCGCGAGGGTGGTTCGGGCCGGAACGTGCGCATCGGCGCCCAGCGCCCAGGCGCAGAATTCGAATCCGATCCAGCCGTAGGCGTTGCGACCCCACAGCGGCAGCGTGGCCAGCGCCGCCTCGATCACCGCGGCCGGGCGGCCCTGCCACGGTTCGACGGTGGACCGGCCCTCCCATTCGACACGCAGTTCGCCGGAGTCCAATTCGATGCTGCCGATCGGATCGGCGGCGAACACCCAGCCGTCGGGCCCCTCGTAACCGACGTACTCGCCGAATCGGTCGGCCGCGGCGAGCGCCGCCATGGCGTCGGCGGGTGCGATCGCCGACGCCGTGCCCGTCACCTCCGCCCCCGTTGCCAGCTGCCCCGTCGCCCCCGGATCGTCCCCGTAACCGTTTCGCACCCGCTCGTCCGTGGTCGACACCGTTCCTCCAAGGTTATGCTTACCTAACTACAAGAGGTGAGGTTAGCATTACCTGTCCTTTTCGGTATTGTGCCGGAGCACACATCGGAATCGCTTTGCGAGCGTCATGGTCAACTTCCTGCGCGAATATGCTTCCGCGAGCTTGAATGGTGGAGCGCCGTCGAGGAGGGGCCCGCCATGATCGATCACGCTGCCGGCAATCCGGCTCCGAGTACCGCGAAGGATCTGCCGCGCTCGGCCGTCGCCCTGGTCGACGCGGTGTCGCCGGTGGAACGCGAATTGATCGGCGGCTGGCTCGCCGAGGGCGGGATCGCCGCCGAACTCGGAATCGACGCTCCCGTCACGCAGATCGACCTGGACGCCGCCGCTATCGCCGCCCGGCTCGTCGGCCGCCGCGACGACCCGCTGGTGATCCCGATCCGGGTGCTGTGGCTGCCGCCCGAACGAGACGGCGTGCGACGCACCACCTTCGCCGATCTGGCGCTGCTGAGCAATCCGCGCCGGCCCCACCGGCTGCTGCAGCGCCGGCTGGTGGACAAGGCGCCCGACCGGCATCTCATTCTCACCGGACAGCCCGCACGGCTCAGCGATCTGCGTACGAACAACCCCGGGGCCGCCGAAAGTTCGGAACCGTTCGCGCGGGCGATCGTCCGTGCGGGCACGGTGGCGCTGGAACGCGCCGAACGATCGGTGATCGGCGACCGGTACAAGGTTCCCCGGATGGTGGTCGAGGAGATTCTCGACTCCCCAGACTTCCTGCGCCGCCTCGACACGATCGCCACCGAAACCGGAACCGAACCGCGCGAGGTGTACCGCCGGGCCGAGAAGGCGCTGCGCGAACTCGTGGCCGCGCAGAGCCGGCTGATCTCGGATCTGTTCACCCAGGCGATGCGGCCGGTGCACGCCTCGGCCTGGAGGATCGACTGCGACCGGTCCGGGCTCGCGGCACTGCGGCGCCTCAATCGCAACTACCCGCTGGTGTTCCTGCCCTCGCATCGTTCCTATGTCGATGCCTTCGTCCTCGGTGACGCGCTGGCGCGCAACGACTTTCCTCCCAACCACGTGATCGGCGGCGCCAATCTCGGTTTCTGGCCGATGGGGCCGATCGCGCGTCGCACCGGCACCGTCTTCATTCGCCGCAGCTTCGGCGACGACGAGATCTACAAGGCCGTGGTCGAGGAGTACTTCGCCTATCTGCTCGCCAAACGCTTCAATCTGGAGTGGTACTTCGAGGGTGGGCGCACCCGTACCGGGAAGTTGCGCCCGCCCCGGTTCGGACTGCTGAACTACCTGGCCTCGGCCATCCGTTCGCGGCGCATCGATGATGTGATGCTGGTGCCGGTGTCGATCACCTACGAACGGCTCAACGAGTTGGGATCCATTGCGACCGAACAGGTCGGCGGCGCCAAGAAGCCCGAGGGGCTGACCTGGCTGGCCCGCTACATCCGCAGCCAGCAACATTCCGCCGGGCGCGTCTACGTCCGTTTCGGCGCGCCGCTCTCGGCGCGCGACCGGCTGGCCGCCCACGGCGATCCGATGCAGCCGATCGCGGAATCGCTCGCTCCGGATCCGGAAGAAGTGTCGGACCGGCAGCGCAAAGCCGTGCAGCGCTTGGCTTTCGAGGTGGCGGTCGGCATCAACGCGGTCACTCCGGTCACGGTCAACGCGCTGGTGACGCTGGCCCTGCTCGGTGTGCACGAGCGCGCACTCACCCTCGGCGAGGTGCGCCAGACGCTGGAGCCGGTCCGTGGTTACATCTCACGCCGCGCGCTGCCGACCGGCGAGTTGGATACGCTGCGCGACGATCAGGGTCTGGCGGTGGTTCTGGAACAGCTGTCGCTGGCCAAGGTGGTGACGGTGTACCGGGGCGGGCTGGAACCGGTGTATTCGATCGAGGCCGGCGCCCATCTGGAAGCCGCGTTCTATCGCAACAGTGCCGTGCACTGGTTCGTGAACCGGGCGATTCTGGAATTGGCGATTCTGGAGGTGGCCGACCAGCAGGCCGGCGCCGCACCCGGTATCGAGGCCATCTGGGATGCCGCCTACCGGCTGCGCGATCTGCTCAAATTCGAGTTCTTCTTCCCCGACCGGATCGAATTCGCGGCCGAGATGAGCGCGGAGATGCTCCTGGTGGACCGCGATTGGGAGCAGCGCGGCAGTGCCGCGGAACTGGTCTGCGCGCTGGCCGATTCGGGATTCATCATGGCGCACCGCGTGGTGCGCTCGTTCTTCGATGCCCAGCTCGTGGTGGCCGAGCGCCTGGCCGCCGCCGATCCGGCCGCACCGCTGGACCGCAAACAGTTCATCGACGAATGCCTGGCCGTCGGACGCCAGATGCTGCTGCAGCAGCGGCTGCACAGCACCGAATCGGTATCGTCCGAATTGTTCTCCAGTGCGGTGAAACTCGCCGAGAACTACGGTCTGCTCGATCCGGGCACACCGGATCTCGCGCGGCGTCGCCGCGAGCTGGCCGACGAACTGCGCACCATCGGCGCTCGCATCTCCCGTGCGGCCGCTCTCGATCCGTCCAGCCGCGCACCGCAGGGGACAGTGTGAACCTTTCCGAAGCGATTTCCGCCATCCGGACCGGGCCGCAGGGCCCGCGAGTGGCGGCCGTATTCGACTTCGGCGGAACGGTGGTCGCGGGCTTCGCTCCCGCCGCCGCACCGCTGCGCCTGCTGCGCGGACGCGACTCGCGCCGGGCACTGACCGACACGCTGCTGTACAGCATTCGCGGTTCGCGGACCGAGGGTGAGTACGAGCGCTTCCTGCAGCGCCTCGCCCGAGTGTGGGCGGGCCGTACCGAGGAAGAGCTCACCGAACTCGGCGAACAACTGTTCCGCAGCACCGTCTACGGGCACGTGTATCCCGAAGCGTGGCAACTCGTCCGGGAGCACGAGGGGGCCGGGCACACGGTGGTGATGGTCACCAGCCTCACCCGTTTCCAGCTGCTACCGGTGGCCCGGGAACTCGGGGTGGACCACGCGCTCTACACCGCGATGGCCACCGCCGACGGCGTCCTCACCGGCTTCACCGAGGGAAAACCGCTGTGGCGCAACGAGAAGGCCGCGGCGGTACGGCGCTTCGCCACCGAACACGATATCGATCCCGCCGACAGCTACGCCTATGCCGACGCGGCCCCCGATATCCCACTGCTGGAAACCGTCGGCCACCCGGTCGCGGTCAATCCGGGACCGCGCATGTCCATGACCGCCGGTGAACGCGACTGGCCGACCCTCACCTTCAAGCCGCGGGAACCGGCCCGCGTCACCGACTTCGCCCGTACCGCGGTCGGTTTCACCGGGCTGCTCAGCGGCGCCGCCTTCGGGGTCGCCTCCCGCGCCGCCACCCGCCGCCACCGGGCGATGGCCGACGCCATGATCGCCACCGCCGCCGACACCACCCTGCGCACCACGGGCGTACGGGTGCGGGTGGTGGGCGCCGAGCATGCCCGGCAGCCGCGTCCGGCCGTCTTCCTGTTCAATCACCAGAGCCAGTTCGACATGGTGGTGCTGGCCGCGGTGCTGCGTTCGGGATTCACCGCGGTGGTGAAGAAGGAGGTCACCACCAACCCGGTCTTCGGCCCGCTGTTGCGATTCGCCGAGGCCACCTTCATCGATCGCTCCGACACCACGAGTGCGAAGGCGGCGTTGGAACCGGTCGTCGACACCCTGCGTGGCGGGCTCTCGCTCGTGGTGGCGCCGGAGGGCACACGCTCGATGACGCCGCGGATCGGCCCCTTCAAGAAGGGCGCCTTCCATATCGCGATCGAGGCCGGGGTGCCGATCATTCCGCTCGTCATCCGCAACTCCGGCGAAATCGCCTGGCGGAATTCGGCGATCGTGCGCAAGGGCACGGTGGATGTGGCGGTCCTGGCACCGATCGATGTGAGCGGCTGGGATCCGCAGCACATGGACGCCGACATCGCGCGCGTGCGGCAGCTGTTCATCGACACGCTGCTGGACTGGCCGGACGATGCGGCCGTGGAGGCAGTGCCCTAGGTGCCGGACGCCCCCAGCCCCCTAACGCCCCAGCCGCTAGACGCGACGGCCGAACAGCAGCTTCCACGGCATCAGCGCCGATTCCAGCTGCACCTTCAGGCTCATCTTCGACGCGCCCTTGGTGCGCTCCTCGAAGCGGATCGGCACCTCGGCGATCGAAATACCCTGCTTGATCGTGCGGTAGTTCATCTCGACCTGGAACGAATAACCGTTGCTGTGGATCGAGGCCACATCGATGGCCCGCAGCGTCTCCGCCTTCCACGCCTTGAATCCGGCGGTCGCGTCCTTGACGCCGAGCCGCAGGATCGCGTTGACGTAAAAGTTCGCCCAGGCCGACAGGGCCTTGCGATACCACTTCCACTCCGCCGCGGTCGAGCCGCCCTCGACGTAGCGCGATCCCAGGACCACACCGGCATCGGAGGTCTCGAGCTTCTCCAACATGGCCGGAATCACCTCGGCCGGGTGGGAGAGGTCGGCGTCCATCTGGATGACCACGTCGGCGCCCTGGTCGAGCGCCGCGGTGATGCCGGCGATGTAGGCACGGCCGAGGCCGTCCTTCTCGGTCCGGTGCAGCACACCCACCACGGACGGCAGCTCGGCGGCCAGTTTGTCCGCGACCTCACCGGTACCGTCCGGGGAGTTGTCGTCGACCACCAGAACGTGCAGATCGGCGACCGGTAGTGCGGTCAGCCGCTCCACCGCCACCGGCAGGTTCTCCCGCTCGTTGTAGGTCGGCACCACCACGGTCACCTTCACAAGTCGCCCTCCACTCGATTCGACCTGACTGCGCGTGCCCGGATCCGGGCACGACGTGCTCTGGAGAACCGTAGCCCACCCACCTGAGAGGGCACGAGCGGCTCAGTCTCTCCCGTCGCGGGCATCCTCGCGGGCATTGCGTTCGCGCACGATCTCGAGCGCCCGCTCGGCGGTGGCACGGTCCGGATACGGCCCCATCCGGTCGGCGAACCAGCACCGCTTGCTCTGTTCGGCGCGGTGATGCTTGAGACAGTAGTACCACTGATCGTCGGAATCGCCCATGCCGATCATCGTCGCACCCGGCGCCCGCCCTGTCAGGCAACCGGTGAATCCGCACGTCGGGCCGCCCGGCGGGCATCCACCGACGAGTGTGGCCCTTGACACACTCGCGTGGTGAATGTACGTTCATTCACAACAAATGCTAGTTCACTCATTCGGCGGTGGTCCGCTCGCCGACTCGTCGGAGCAGAAGGAAGCGCAATGGATTTCTCGACCTACTCCCAGCTCACGTTCAAACGCCTGGACGACGGCGTCCTGCTGATCACCATCGACCGGCCGGAGAAATACAACGCCGCCGACGAGCAGATGCACGCCGAGCTGGCCCGGGTCTGGACGGATGTCTCCGGCGATCCCGAAACCCGGGTCGCGGTCATCACCGGCGCCGGCAAAGCGTTCTCCGCGGGCGGTGACCTGGCGATGGTCGAGCGCATGGCCGGTAACCACGAGCGGGTGGCGAACATGCTGCAGGAGATGAGCGACCTGGTCTACAACATGATCAACTGCGAGAAGCCGGTCGTCGCCGCGATCAACGGCGTCGCGGTCGGCGCCGGGCTGGTGGTGGCGCTGCTCTCCGATATCTCGATCTGCGCCGAGGACGCCAAGCTGGGCGACGGGCACGTGAAGCTCGGCGTGGCCGCGGGCGATCACGCGGCGATCCTGTGGCCGCTGCTGTCCGGTATGGCCAAGGCCAAGTACTACCTGCTGACCGGCGAGATGGTCGTCGGCGCCGAGGCCGAGCGCATCGGCATGGTCACCAGCGCGGTGCCGCGCGAACAGGTGCTCGACGACGCGCTCGCGGTCGCGGGCAAGCTCGCCGGCGGTTCCCAGCTGGCCATCCGGTGGACGAAGAAGGCGCTCAACAACTGGCTCAAGCAGGCCGGTCCCATCTTCGACCAGTCCGCCGCCTACGAAATGCTCTGCTTCATGGGCCCGGATGTCACCGAGGGCTATACCGCCCTGCGCGAGAAGCGCGCCCCCAACTTCCCCTCCGCCCGCGCGGTCACCGGTAACTGAGGAGCCGAACACGATGAGCGACAACACCATTGCGGTAGTCACCGGAGCCGGTTCGGGTATCGGCCGGGCGATCACCCTGGCCCTGGCCGCCCGCGGCGACCGGGTCGTGGCCGCCGATCTGGATCTCGACGCCGCCAAGCGCACCGCCGAACAGCAGTCCGACCACATCTTCGCCATGCAGGTCGACATCGCCGACGCCGAGCAGGTGCAGGCCCTGCGCGATCGGGTGCACGCCGAGGTCGGGGTGCCGAACATCCTGGTCAATGCCGCCGGCTGGGACCGCACCGACAAATTCCTCAACGCCACACCGGAATTCGCGCAGAAGGTGGTCGCGATCAACTACCTGGGGCCGGTGCACATGTGCAGCGCGTTCCTGCCGGGCATGGTGGAGGCCGGCGGCGGTCGGGTGGTCAACCTGGCCAGCGACGCCGGGCGCGTCGGCAGCTCCGGGGAAACCATCTACGCCGGCGCCAAGGGCGGAGTGATCGCCCTGACCAAATCGCTGGCGCGCGAGATGGCCCGCTACTCGATCACCGTCAACTGCGTCTGCCCCGGGCCGACCGACACCCCGCTGTTCCAGGCCCAGGACGAGAAGCTGAAAGAGGCGCTGATCAAGGCGATTCCGTTCCGCCGCCTCGCCCGGCCGGAGGAGGTCGCCGCCCCGGCTCTGTTCTTCGCCTCCCCCGACGCGTCGTTCATCACCGGTCAGGTGCTCAGCGTCAGCGGCGGACTCACCATGGCCGGCTGAGCGCCGCGCCGACTTCGGAGGACCAGATGTACGACGCCCATGCCTACCGGCAGTACTTCGAACACGATTTCACCTACCTCAACGGTTTCCGGCGCAACGTCCACCGCTACGCCCAGCACCCGGCGATCGAGGATCCGGCGACCGGGACGACCGTCACCTACGCCGAACTGGGCGACCGCGTCGACCGGCTGGCCACCGGCCTCGCCGACGCCGGTGTCGAGACGGGTGACGTCGTGGCATATCAGCTGTTCAACGGGGTCGAGTTCGCCGAGCTCTATCTGGCGACGCAGGCCGCCGGAGCGGTCGGCTCGCCGATGAACTTCCGGCTCGCCGCCGGTGAGACGTCCTACATCCTCGCTTCGAACCGTCCGCGGGTCTTCGTCTACGACACCGACCTCACGCCGATGGTGCGAGACGCGTTGGAGCGCAGTGAGTTCCGGCCCGGTCTGCTGGTGGCGGTGGGACCGGGTGAGCCGCTACCGGGCGCGGTCCGCTTCGACGACCTGGTCGCGGCGACGGCGCGGGCGCTCCAGCCGGATCGCACGGTGTGGGACGAGACCACCCGCCTGTACACCTCCGGCACCACCGGGATGCCGAAGGGCGTGCCGCTCAACAGCCTGGTGGAGATCTTCAGCGCACACGACGTCATCATGCATTTCCCGATGTCGCCCGAGGACAAGACGCTGAACATGACCCCGTGGTTCCATCGCGGCGGATTGTATTGCGCCGGACCGAATCCCACGTTCTACTTGGGCTCCTCCCTGGTACCGATGCGCGCCTTCGACGCCGACACCACCCTGGATCATGTGCAGCGCTACGGCCTGACCTTCCTCATCGGCGCGCCGACCAATCTGGCCATGCTCGCCCACGCACAGGAGGCCCGGCGCCGCGACCTGTCGAGCCTGCGCGGCATCGTGACGATGGGCGCTCCGCTGGAACGCGAGGCGGCGCTGCGCTATCAGAAGGTGTTGAATCCCAACATCTTCAACGGATACGGCAGTACCGAGGGATTCTGGAACACCTTCCTGCGCCCGTCCGATCTGCCGGCCATGGCCGGAACCGCCGGGCGCGCGTGCATCGACGACGACGTGGCGGTGGTCCGGGTACTCGACGACCGGCTGGCCGAGCCGGAGGAGACCGTCGCCAAGGACGGCACGGAAGTGGGCGAGGTCATCGTCCGCTCACCGAAGGGCGCCAATGCCTACGTCGACTCGCCCGATCAGGAGGCCCGCAAGTTCCATCGCGGCTGGTTGTATATCGGTGACCTCGCCACCTGGGACGAGGAGGAATTCGTCACCATCGTCGGACGCAAGGACGACATGCTGCTGTCCGGCGGCGAGAACGTCCATCCCGTCCAGGTCGAGGAGGCGCTCAACGAACATCCCGGCGTAGACGATTGCCTGGTGGTGGGCATACCCGACGAGCGCTGGGGGCAGGTGGTGGTGGCCTATGTGGTCGCCGCCGAGCCCGGAGTGGGCGTGGCGGAACTGGACCGGCACTGCCGCACCCATCCCATGCTCTCGGCGTTCAAACGCCCGCGCGCCTACCGCTTCGTGGATTCGCTGCCGGTGTCGGCCACCGGCAAGAAATTGCATTACAAACTCACCGAACAGGCCCGCGACGATGCCGCGGCCGGCCTGTTCACCTATCCGGACAAGGAAGACGCATGAGCGCGAAACGTCCCCCCGCCTTCGACGCACTCGACCCGCTGGCCATCGATTCGCTGCTGTCCGAGGACGAACGGGCCGTGCGCGACAGTGTGCGCGGCTTCTGCGCCGAGCACATCACCCCGCATATCGCCGACTGGTTCGAAGCCGGCGATCTGCCCGGCGCGCGCGATCTGGCCCGCGAATTCGGCAGGCTCGGTGTACTCGGCATGCATCTCGAGGGTTACGGATGCAGCGGCGCCTCGGCCGTGCACTACGGTCTGGCCTGCCTGGAACTCGAGGCCTGCGATTCCGGTATCCGCTCGCTGGTCTCGGTGCAGGGCTCGCTGGCCATGTTCTCCATCTGGAACAACGGTTCGGAGGAACAGAAGCAGCGGTGGCTGCCGGGTATGGCCACGGGCGAGATCATCGGCTGCTTCGGCCTCACCGAACCGGATGTGGGCAGCGATCCGGCGGCCATGCAGACCCGCGCCAAGCGCGACGGTGACGACTGGATCCTCAACGGGCGCAAGATGTGGATCACCAACGGCTCGATCGCCGATGTCGCGGTGGTGTGGGCCAACACCGACGAGGGCATCCGCGGTTTCATCGTCCCCACCGACACCCAGGGTTTCAGCGCACACACCATCAAACACAAACTGTCGCTGCGCGCCTCGATCACCAGCGAACTGGTCCTCGACGACGTGCGCCTGCCCGCCGAGGCGATGATGCCCGAGGGCCGCGGCGTCAAGGCGCCGCTGTCGAGTCTGTCCGAGGCGCGCTACGGCATCATCTGGGGTTCGATGGGCGCGGCGCGCTCGGCCTGGCAAGCGGCTCGCGATTATTCGATGCAGCGCAATCAGTTCGGACGTCCGATCGCCGGATTTCAGCTGACCCAGGCCAAACTCACCGATATGGCCGTCGAACTGCACAAGGGCCAACTGCTTTCGCTGCATCTGGGCCGGCTCAAGGATTCGGTGGGACTGCGGCCCGAACAGGTGAGCTTCGGCAAACTCAACAACACCCGCGAGGCGATCGAGATCTGCCGCACCGCGCGAACCATTTTGGGCGGCAACGGTATTTCGCTCGAATATCCGATCATCCGGCACATGGTGAATCTCGAATCCGTCCTCACCTACGAGGGGACGCCGGAGATGCATCAACTCGTGCTCGGCCAGGCCTTCACCGGCCAGAACGCCTTCCGCTGACAAGAGGTCCCATGAACGCACGACTGGAGTACGACTCCGAACACCGCCAATTCCGTTCCGTGGTCCGCGATTTCGTCCGGCAGACGGTCGCGCCCGCCCACGAGGACTGGGAACACGCCGGCCGGCTGGACCGATCGCTGTTCACCGAGGCGGGCAAGCTGGGACTGCTCGGCTTCCCGGTCCCGGAGCGTTTCGGTGGGCCGGGAGTCGAGGATTTCCGCTACCACGCCATCGTGATCGAGGAGATCACGCGGGCGGGTGCGGCCGCGGCGGGTATCGCGTTCTCCCTGCAGAACGATGTGGTGCTTCCCTATCTGACCGATCTCACCGACGAGGAGCAGAAGGCCCGCTGGCTGCCCGGCGTCGTCACCGGTGAGACCGTCCTGGGGATCGCCATGACCGAACCGGGTACGGGCAGCGATCTCACCGGCATTCGCACCACCGCCGTACGCGACGGCGAGTATTACGTGGTCGACGGCAGCAAGACCTTCATCTCGAACGGGCAGAACGGTGACCTGTTCGTGGTCGCGGTCCGCACCGGCGAGGACAAGCACAAGGGGCTGACGCTGCTGGTCGTCGAGGCCGACACACCGGGATTCGGCCGCGGCCGCAACCTGGAGAAGATCGGCCTGCACGCCCAGGACACCAGCGAACTCACCTTCACCGAGATGCGGGTGCCGGTGGCGAACCGGCTCGGCGCCGACGGCGAGGGCTTCTATCAGCTGGTGCGGAATCTGCCGCAGGAGCGGTTGTCGCTCTCGGTCGGCGCGGTCGCGGCGGCCGAGGGAGTGCTCGCGCACACCCTGGACTACGTGCGCGAACGCAAGGCCTTCGGCGCCTCGATCGCGAGCTTCCAGAACACGCAATTCGTGCTGGCGGAATTGGCGACCGAACTCGATATCGCGCGGACCTTCCTCGACGACTGCCTTGCCGAACACATTTCCGGCGGCCTCACCGCGGCCCGCGCCGCCCGGCTGAAATGGTGGACCACCGAATTACAGATGCGAGTGGCCGACCGCTGCCTGCAGTTGCACGGCGGCTACGGGTATATGCGCGAATACGCGGTCTCGCGGGCCTTCGTCGACGCGCGTATTCAGAGCATCTACGGCGGCACCACCGAGATCATGAAGACGATCATCGCGAAGGAGCTGGGCATCTGATTTTCGGTGGACCACTCTAGAGTTGAGTGAACCGTCGTTCATTCGACTGCGCAGATACGGAAGGGTATGCCCGATGGCGAAGCGATCCGCACCGATGGAACTCGAGGAGGCGGTGCGCGCGGTGCGAACCAGCTCGCGCCGGCGCCAACTCCTCAACGCGGCCGTCGCCGTCATGCAGACCACGGGCTTTCATCAGATGTCGATGCAGGCGCTCGCGGATCAGGCCGATGTGAGCGTCGGACTCATCTACAAGTATTTCGGCGGTAAGGAAGACCTGCTGCTCGCGGCGATCGTCGATATTCTCGACGCCTTCCGGGACGAATTGGCTCCGGCCATGGACGCGGTCGGCGACGATCCGGTGGAGCGGCTCGTCTCCGGTTTCCGGCACTACGTGGAAATCGTCGACGAGAATCTCGACGCCGTGGTCCTGACCTATCGGGAGAGCCGGACCCTCGATCCGGAGGGCCGCGAACGGATCAAGGAGCTCGAGGTCGAAACCTCCGCCCCGCTGCGGGCCGCCGTCGAGGCGGGTATCGCGGCGGGTCTGATGAACGACCTCGATCCGGATCTCGTCGTCTTCAACCTGATGATGCTCGCCCACGCCTGGGCCCTCAAACATTGGCATTTCGCGCCGCGCTACACCGTCGAGCAGTACATCCGGGCACAGGTGCGTTTCGTGCTGCCCACCGTGCTCGCCCCCGGAGTCGCCGAGCGCTATCGACATCTCATGGAGTGAAATATCTTGTCGGTCACGCTGTCTCGTACCGGCGCCGTCGGCGTCCTCACCCTCGACCGCCCGCCGGTCAATGCCTTCGATGAGGAACAGGCCGGTGAATTCGCCACCGCGGTAGCCGAATTCGGCGCCGATCCGGCGGTGCGTGCGGTCGTGGTGCGCAGTGCGGCGAAGGTGTTCTGCGCGGGTGCCGATATCGCCATGATGGATTCGTGGCGGGAACTGCCCGACCGGGGCGTGCGGCTGGAGAAGTTCTGCCTGCTGCTGCAGGATGCGTTCGCGGCCCTGGCGGCACTGGAAAAACCCACGATCGCCGAGATCGGCGGTGCGGCCACCGGCGGCGGATTCGAACTCGCCCTCGCCTGCGATTTCCGGGTCGCGCGCGCTACCGCGAAGATCGGGTTGCCCGAGGTCGGAATCGGTTTGCTGCCGGGAGCCGGTGGCACTCAGCGGCTTACCCGCCTGGTCGGACCGGCCACCGCGTACCGGCTGATTCTCGGCGCGGAGCTGATCGACGCGACGACGGCCGAGCGGCTCGGCCTCGTGCACTGGGCCGTCGACGATGCGGCGGCCACGGCGATGACGCTAGCCGAACGCCTGGCCGATCTTCCCGCGGATGCCTACACCGCCGCCAAACGGTGTATCGACGCGGCGGGCACCGGAGACGGGTACGGCTTGGAGCGCACCGAAATCGGGGCACTCATCCACACCGAGGAAACCGGGCGCCGCTTGGATCGATTCGTTTCCCGCTAGGGCGAATTTCTCGTGCGTCGATTCGGCGGAGCTGCGGCTGTTGTCCGAATCCGGCTCCGCTCGGCCGCGCGATGCCTAGAGTGCGCTCATGAGCAGAGTGGGCGCCCTGGTTCGAGTCGCGCTGGCCTATGTCGTAGCCGTCGTCGCGGGGCTCGCCTGGCTGCTGTGGGGGCCGGATACCGGACAGCTGTGGTTGAACGGCCTGATCGCCGACTTGATCGCCACGGTTGTGATCTTCGTATTCAGCCGGATCTACCGGAATTCCAGCTTCTACGACCCGTACTGGAGCGTGATCCCGCCCCTGCTGGCCTTCTACTGGTGGATTCGCAGCGACGAGCCGTCGAATACGACCCGCTGGTGGCTGATGATGGCCGTCATGCTGGTGTGGGCGGTGCGGCTCACCGCCAACTGGGTGACGACCTTTCCCGGTATGCACCATGAGGATTGGCGCTATCCGATGGTGCGCGAACGAGCGGGCAGGTTCGCCTTCGTCGCGGATCTGTTCGGAATCCACGTCTTTCCGACGCTGCAGGTGTTCGCCGGGCTGATTCCGGTGTACGTGGTGGCGACGCGCGCCGGCGAACCGTTCGGTGCGCTCGATATCGTCGCCGTCGTGATCGGTGCGGGTGCGGTTGCCTTGGAAACCGTCGCCGACCTGCAGATGCATCGCTTCGCCGCCACCACATCGCCGGGCCAGGTCATGGACCGCGGGGTGTGGGCGTGGTCGCGGCATCCGAACTATTTCGGCGAGTGCGGCGTCTGGCTCTCGTTCGGCCTGTTCGGGCTCGCGGCCGCCCCGGGCAGCTGGTGGGTTCTCGCGGGGGTGGTGACCATGGTGGCGATGTTCGTGGGCGTCAGCATTCCGATGATGGAACAGCGCAGCCTGCAGCGGCGGCCGGCGTATCGGGATGTGGTGCACAGGGTTTCGGTATTCGTTCCCCTGCCGCCGCGGAAACGAGCGGCATGACCGGACCTCGGGTCGTCATCGGGGGTGCTGCCGACCCTGCGCGTCGTGGGTTCGACGACGTCTTCGCGGTGGGCGACGTGGCGGCCACCGACCGGTAGCGACCCGAGCGCGTGCCATGCTGCCGACGGGCACGCAGCGGGCAATACTGCACGGGTGAGCGGTTCCGAGAACGACACCGACGACGTTCCGGCGTGGGCACGCCGCACGGCCGGCGAATCACGCTGGGCGGCGACGGCCGCGATGGTGGGCATCATCGTCCTGCAAGTGCTGCTACCCGATCACTTTCAGCTGCGCCCGGTCTGGCTGCTGCCGATGCTGGAAACGGTGCTGCTGATCGTGCTGGTGGCGAGTAGCCCGGTGCGCTTGGACCGTGAGGAGATCTGGCTGCGTTGGTGCAGCCTGGGGTTGTCGGCGCTGCTCGGCATCGCCACCGCCTGGTCGGTGTTCCGGCTGGTGGCCGGCCTGATCAACGGCACGCTCAGCAACGATCCGCCGGTCCTGCTCGGTTCCGGCGCGGCGATCTGGCTGACCAACGTCACCGTATTCGCGCTCTGGTTCTGGGAACTCGATCGCGGCGGCCCGGCCGCACGGGCGCACGCCCGCGAACAGCTACCCGATTTCCTGTTCGTCCAGATGCAGAATCCCGAGCTCTCCCCCGCCGACTGGGAGCCGGAATTCCTCGACTACCTCTACCTGTCGTTCACCAATGCCACCGCGTTCAGCCCCACCGATGTGATGCCGATGACGCGCTGGGCCAAGACGCTGATGATGGCCGAATCCGCGTTGTCGCTGATCACCGCGGCACTGGTCATCGCGCGGGCGGTCAACGTCTTGAAGTGAGGACGGCCCGGAGTTTTCCGAGCCGCCGGAGCGGCTCGCCTACCGGTCCACCAGTTCGGCCACCGCGAGCCGGGCGGCATTGGCGCCGCACATGCCGTGGGCGCCCGGTCCGGGCGGGGTCGCTGCCGAGCAGATGTACATGCCGCGAACGCCGAGGCTATAGGGCGACAACGTGGTTCGCGGTCCGAACATCAGCTGGCGAATGTCCTTGGCGCCGGTCATGATGTCGCCGCCGACATAGTTCGGGTTGTACACGGCCATCTCGGTGGTCGAGCGAACCGCCTGTCCCACAATGCGTTCCCGGAAGCCGGGGGCGAACCGCTCGATCTGCGCGATGATCGCCTCGGTCGCATCGCCCGAATAGCCGTTGGGCACATGGGCGTAACTCCACACCGGGTGAATGTCACCGGCCGAACGTTGTGGATCGGCCAGATACTGCTGCCCGACCAGTACGAAAGGACGCTCGGGCATCCGGCCAGCGTGGATCTCGCGTTCACCGGCGGCCACCTCCGCGTAGGTCCCGCCGAGGTGCACGGTCCCCGCCCGGTGCGCGTGCGGAGCGGTCCACGGCACCCCACCGGCGACCGCGAAGTCGACCTTGTAGGCCCCGGGCCCGCGCCGGAAACGGGCGAACGCGTGCCGAACTCGTCGCGGTAACCGATCGCCGAGAATACGAGCGACGGCATCGGGCGCCAGATCGAACATGGTGATGTCGGCCGGCGGCAACTGTGCCGCCGACTCGACCCGCACCCCGGTCTCGATCTTTCCGCCCAGCTCCGCCAGCAGCGCCGCCAGCGCATCCGCAATCGCCTGTGATCCGCCTTCGGCCACCGCCCAGCCGTGCCGATGACCGGCGGTGAGGATGCCGAGGCCGACGGCCGATGTGAGCGGATGGTGCAGCGGCCGGAAGGCATGGACCGCAACGCCTCCGAACAGTGCCCGCGCCTGCTCGGTGCGGAACACTCGGGCGAAGGCCGAACCGGGCAGCAGCGTCGGTATCCCGAAGCGAGCCAACGTCAGCGGGTGATGCGGTACGCGCAGCAGCGGGCGCATGATGTCCTCGCTCAGCGCGTCGTAGCGGCGCACCGGGCGGTCGAATGCCAGTCGCCAGCGCGAGCCGTCGCGACCGAGGCCGGCCGCGGTCTGCTCGACCGAGCGGTACAGCACCCCGGCGCTGCCGTCGTCGAGCGGATGCACACAATCGATCTCGGGCAACCGCCAGGTCAGTCCGTAGCGGTCGAGCCCCAGGCCGGCGAGGAACGGTGACCCGACGGCCATCGGGTGGATGGCCGAGCAGTGATCGTGCAGCAGACCGGGAACGATGGCCTCGCTGCTGCGCGTACCGCCGCCGATCTGCTCGGCAGCCTCGAGCACGGTGACCTCGACACCTTCGGAGGCGAGGGCGACGGCGGCGGCGAGCCCGTTGGGCCCGCCGCCGACCACCAGTGCGGTTGTCACGCCACCACTCCGAAATCGTCCTGGCTGGGCTCGGTCTGCACCGGGCGAACCCAGATGGGCCGCAACGGAATCGGACCGTTGGGCAGCCACGGCTGCTCGGCGACGGCATCGGCGACATTCCAGGTGCCGCGTTCGATCACGCCCAGCGCGGCGTCGATCAGCTTGTAGTGCTGCACGCCGCTGCCGAACGCCTCCGACTCCACCCAGGCGATCACACATTCGCCGGGTTCGAAGCGAGCCTCGTCCTGCACCGCGCGGATCATCTCCTCGTCGTGGAAGTGGCCGTCACCGAAATTGAACCCCACGATCGAGTTGCAGAGGAACTCCCCCTCCCGGACCGTGCGCGAATCGATATCGGGCAGCCGTGAGATCAGCAGCGAGAACAGGCCCCGCCCCTGGCTGTGCAGGGTGCGCCAGGCAATCGTCTTCTGCAAGGTGATCTCCGCCCACTGCGGTTCGTAACCGAATTCGATGAACTGATCGATCTGATTGCGGGCCGAGCGGGTCACCCGGTTCAACTTCTCCTCGGCGCCCGGGGTGAACGTCCACACCGCCGAGGCCCAGTTGCCCGCGTACTGCCGCATCGACGGCAGGAACGAGACCTTGTCGGGCCGCAGATTGCCGAGCACCGGGAAGAACAGCAGCGCGGCGACCACCGGAACGACCAGCCACACCGGCGACATGTCCCACACGGCGTATCCGTTCCAGGCGGGGAAGCCCAGGAACAGGAAGACGGTGGCGTAGGCGAACAGCACGTTCCATTCCAACGGCACCGCCAGCGGGAAGGTGGACACGATGAAGAGGTGGAAGATCACCATGATCAGCACCGCGACCAGGGTCACCCACTTGTTCGTGGAGAACAACAGCACCAGCGGAACCAGCATCTCCACGCAGGTGCCGTTGACGTGGGCCATGAAATGCGCGATGCCGGAGGGACGCATATCGCGCGGGAAATCCTTGTAGTGCGCGCGTTTCACCGATTTGAACGGCACCGACGGGCTGTTGGACACCATCGGCGGCACCACGTTGGAGAAATGCTTGCCGAGTTTGGAGAAGCCGGCGCACACCCAGACGACCACGATCAGCAGTTTCAACGCGACGATCATGTTCACGAACGGGAACACCGTGAACGCGATCAGCGCCGGCAGATATTGCTCGCCGCGGGCGCCGAGGAAGACGACCTTGTCGCGCAGGCCGTTGAGGATCAGCAGCACGATCGGCGCCGTCAGCGCGGCGGGCGCGATGAGCCCGGAGGTGTTGTCCGGAAGTACCGCCGCGAGCGAATCACTGTGCGCGCCGGGCAGAATCAGCGCGATCACCAAACTCGCGAGCAGGGCCAGATACAGGGTGACGTCGAACCAGGTGCGGCGATCACCGCCGGTGCCGGGCATCCACGCCCACGGGCGTTGCCGGATCGTGCCGGGTCGGGCCCAGAAGAGGATGCCGCCGGTCATCGGTTTGACCTTGCCGGCCAACGGCCCCCAGGAACCGGCGAGGCCGAGAACCTCCAGCAGCACCGTCCAGACGACGGCCTTCTGATAGACGATCGGCTGATTCCACCATTCGGCGACATGCCAGAACGCCGGCAGGCCGGAAGTCAGTGTGGCCACGGTGATTCCGCCGATCGCGTAGAGCACGATCAGCTTGAGGATGTAGACGCAATGCACCATTTTCGGTGAGCCGAAGCCGTTCTCGGCCCAATCGGCGCCGAGGATGCGCATGCGCTCCATCAGCGGTTGCTGCAGGAATGTGTCCGGATCGACGGCCGGCAGATCCGGCTTGGTGAATCCCATCGGAATATCTCCTTCTCGTGGGGGCGGATCAGGCGGTCGGCACGCGGCGCAGCGACGGTTTGTCGAGTTTGCCGACGGCGTTCTTGGGCAGGTCGTCGAGGAAAGTGATCGCCACGGGCAGTTTGTATTTCGACAAATTGCGCCGGGTATGGGCGAGCACCTGTTCGGCGGTGAGAGTGGCGCCGGAATTCAGGGCGAGGAACAGCACCGGCTCCTCGCCGTAGAGCTCGCTGGCCCGGCCGACCACCGCGGCCTCGGCGACCTCGGGCAGCTGGTAGACGACGCTCTCGATCTCCTTGGGATAGATGTTCTCGCCGCCCCGGATGATCATGTCCTTGGCGCGGTCCACCAGGACGAGATAGCCGTCCTCGTCGATCCGGCCGATATCGCCGGTGCGCAGCCAGCCGTCGACAACTGTGCGAGCCGTGTCCTCCGGCCGATTCAGGTAGCCACGCATGACATTCGGGCCCTGGATCAGGACCTCGCCCGCGGCGCCGTCGGCGACCGGTGTGCCGTCCGGGTCGGCGATGCGGATGGACTGGCCGGGCAGCGGGAGACCGACCGTGCCCGGCTTGCGGCGGCCACGCAGCGGGTTGACCACGCTCGCACAGGTGCCCTCGGACAATCCGTAACCCTCGACGATCGATATGCCGTAACGGCTTTCGAACTTCCGCAGCAGTTCGGCACTGGCAGGCGCCGCGCCACACACCGCGAAACGCACCGCCGAGGTATCGGGGGTGACCTCCGGCGGCAGGTCGGCCAGCATCGTGTAGATGGTCGGCACCGCGGAGAAGTAGGTGGCGCCACTGCGTTCGAGCCGGGCGAAGAACGTGCCGGGGGCGAACCGGCCCGCGATCGTGGTGCGCCCACCGGCGAGCAGCGGGGCGAGGGTGCTCACCACGATCCCGTTGACGTGGAACAGCGGCAGGATCAGGAGGCTGTGGTCGGCGGCCGTGAGTTCGAAGGCGCCGATCACCATGGCGCACATGGCGTTCAGATTCGCGTGGTCGAGCATCACGCCCTTGGGCCGCCCGGTGGTCCCGCTGGTGTAGACCAGCAGGGCCAGCGCGTCGTCGCGGACTTCGGCGGTGGTATCGGCGGGCGGGGTCGCGGTGAGCTCGGCCGGGGTGAGCACGGTGATCCCGATATCCATCGGCCGATCGGTGACCAGGACCTTGGCGCCGGCGTCGGCGCCCTGAAAGCCGACCTCGGCCGGAACGAGCGACGGATTGACCGGCGTCACCGCGGCGCCCAGACGCCATGCGGCGAACAGGGATACCACCAGCGTCACGGTGTTCGGCAGCATCACCGCGACCACGTCACCGGGCGAAACTCCCTGTGCGGCAAACGCGGTGGCGGCCCGCCGCACCGCGTCGGCGAATTCGGCGTTGGTCAACTCGACCTGATCGTCGGCCACACAGGGTGCGCCGGGATCGTGGCGGCTTCGAAGGTCGGGCAACTCGGAAAGGTGCATGGACGGGTCCTGAATCCTCGGTGTCGAACGGATACGTCAACGCTAGGAATCAGTGAGCTGGACCACACCGTCGTCCGTGGACGAATTACTGCCGAAGTCTTGTCTCTGCGAGACAAAGATCACGCGCCGAGACCTCGGAGCGCGTTCGATGGTCAGCGAGTGAGGACCGTCTTGCCGTACCAGTGGCACACCAGCAGTGCGAGTTCCACGTCGAGCCGGGCGTCGGCGATGGGCCGGCCACGCCGCGACACGGCCCGGCCCACCCGGTATTTCACCGAGTTGTAGTGCAGATCCAGTTCCTGCGCGGCCGCCTTGTAACTGGACCCGGTCCGGAGAAATACCCGCAGGGTGTCGCGCAGCCGCGCATCGCTCGCGGTGTCGGTGGCCAGTGGACCGAGAACGTCGGCCACCCAGTCCCGGACCGCGGCCGGATTCCCGCCGAGTAAGGCGACCGCCATCAATCCGGGATCGGTGGACGCCACGATCTTGTCCTCGGGCCCGCGCCGTGCCGCCACGGCGCGGGCCTGCTGGGCCTGGCGGTGGGACCGGCGGAACCCGTCGACTCCCACCCCCACCGCCCCGATCGCGATGTGCGGAGTATCGGGCCGGCCGAGGGCGAACCGGCGGATCTGCTCGGCCGGATCGCCGGGATCCGAGGTGAACGGCAACCAGACCCACCCGCTGGTGCGGTCGGCCGCGGCGAACAGCGGAGCGGCGGCGGCATCGACGGCACCGGCCAGTTCACGGACGAACCGCTGCAACCGGGCCAGGTCGTCGCTGTCGGAGTCGGCGTCCGGGTACCAGAGCACCATCGCCACGTGATGCCGGCGCAACGGATACCGGATCGCGGCGGTGGCGTCGTCCACGTCGACGGCCGTGTCCTGGGCCAGCATCTCGCGGACTCGCATGGCGCGCACGCTGTTCCGGTTCTCCAGCCACCGCTCGCGTTCCTCCTCGTAGACCGCGACGACCTGCTGTGAGATCCAGTCGATGTAGGCGAACAGCACGTCGGTGATCTCCTCGATCACCGCGATCCGGGTGGTCGGCTCCATATCTATGGCGTGCAACTCCGCGAAGACCAGCTCGGTCAACCGCCGCTGCCCCAGCCGATACGCCCGCACCAGCGCGTTCACCGGAACCCCGTGCTGCGCGAGCCGCCGGGCGTATTCCAGCGCGGCGGTCGGCGCGGTGATCCGCTCCACCGCGATGCCGTGCCGCAGCGCATGCAGAATCGTGTCGACATTCCCCTCGACACTCGCCCCCAGCAACTCCACCGTCCGCGCATCCCCCCGCAACTCCGGTATGAGCTGTTCGAGCGCATCCTTGATGAGCGAGCTGACCCCGGTCACCTGCTCATTCATCCGCGCGGCGATCCGGGCCACATATTCTCCCGAACCGACCTCACCGTCGTGCGCCTTCGTCACACCACGGACGGTAGGCCCCGAACGCCCACCTCGACCGGCGTTCCGCCCGAAATTCGTCCTCCCGGAACAAAGGCGGATGTGGAATCTGTCTCGGCGCGATCAGCGACCGGTCCGAGACGAGAAGATCCGGTGCCCCGCCGGGCTGTCGCTACCGGATACGACGCGTACCCGGACGTATGCTGTGAACCCACGGCCGGTCACCCGCTGCGCTCCTGACCTGCCATTGCAGGCTCACGGTCGGGTCGGGAGGGGTTTGCTACCGGCCGCGTATGCGTCGCTCCACACAACCTGGAGGAACATCGCATGAAGAAACTCGTATCGGAACGAGCTCCGTGGATGGCCCGCCGTACGACCCGCATCGGGTCGATCGCTGCCGCAGCGATCACGGCGTCCTTCGTCGCGCTGACACTCGCGTTCTCCGCACCCCCCGGCCAGCCGCAGACATCCGCTCCCTCCCCGACCTTTCCC
>NZ_LZML01000147.1:0-1186 GCF_001665695.1 Nocardia sp. 852002-51101_SCH5132738
ACCATCATCGCCGCGGCCATGCTCGACCGGCTCCTACATCGCTCGGTGGTCCTCAAACTCGACGGCGATTCCTACCGCCTGCGAGACCACCATGCCCGATCAGAAAACCACCGCACGGCCTCCGGAACCATCCGCCGGCCGCTACAGTAGAACCGCCTCACGGGTGGGGAATTTCGATGAGCACCACTGGGGAAGTTTCTTGAGCCTCGTCAGCTGACTGCGCTCACCGAATCTCCCCAGCCGGGCTCATCGAAATGCCCCACCCGTGAGCGGTCCTGATTATAGGGGTTCGCGGTTTCCGGTCGTGGCCCGGCGGAGGTTGTCGGCGGTGGCTTGGTGGTCGCGTAGCCGGTAGGAGTCGCCGTCGAGGTTGATCACCATCGACCGGTGCAGGAGTCTGTCCAATAATGCTGCGGCGATGATGGTGTCGCCGAGGACTTCGCCCCATTCGGAGACGCTGCGGTTAGTGGTGATCACGATCGATGTCTTCAAGTACCGTTGCGCGACAACCTGAAACAGTGCTGATGCCGCCTCTGCAGGTAACGGCAGGTATCCCAGTTCGTCGATCGCCAGGAGCGTTGGTCCGGCGTAGAAACGCATGCAGGTGGCCCACCGGCCTTCGATCGCAGCTTTGTGGCAGCGGGCCGCCAAATCGGCGGCGGTGGTGACATAGGTGCGGTAGCCGGCGTGCACCGCAGCCCGGGCTAGACCCAAGGCCGCTCAGTTTGGTGTGCTGCCGGGTTGTCAACCGGGTAGCACGCGCACGCTGATGTGGGTTTGGTAGATGGTCCGGTCGATCACCCCCTTGGCGCGGTGTTTGGAGATTGCCCGTTTGACCACGCGAAGGCTGCTGCGGGGCCGGCGATGTGGGAGCAGGTCAGCGCGCACGGCCCGCCCGATCACACCGACGATATCGACAGTCGCGCCGGTGATGACCCGGCCGCATGGACGAGCTGGTCGCGGGCGGTCTGCAAAGCGACGGTGAAACTGCCCCGGTCCGCGACCATGCCCGGTGTGGCCAGCGCGGTATCGGCGATCGCGGTCCGCAACGCCTGGTAGGTGATCAGCAACGCGTAGACCTCCTGCGCGACATCGTCGGCAGTACGCGCCGAGGGTGTCACGAGAACCGTGTAAGTCCGAAGCTAGTTCGGTACTAAATCTATTCTAGCACAATGGAATTCGGTTC